>NZ_JBEOPQ010000402.1:0-283 GCF_040310285.1 Pseudomonas sp. HY2-MNA-CIBAN-0224
CGCCTGATGAGCCCGGTAAGCAAAATATACCGGTGCCATTTGCCATGCCAGCAACCGCTCGTGATTGTACCGTAGACATGCCAATTTCATCTTTTGAGATGAGACGAAACATTTCACCAAAGCCATCGATCGACTTATCAAACAGTACTTTTACCGCTTCTGGCATGCTATCTCTGATAAAAAATCCCGTACCGCCCGTCGTAATCACTGCATGAACCTTTGGATCTGCAATCCAACCACTGATCACCGCTCTTATCTGGTAGATATCATCAGAGATCAATTG
>NZ_JBEOPQ010000403.1:0-283 GCF_040310285.1 Pseudomonas sp. HY2-MNA-CIBAN-0224
TATCGAGATATTACCTAGCTATTTGACGATGTTTGGCAAGATTTAACCATTTTTAGCCCATTTAGATTGCTATCGGTTGAATTGAGGACACGCCCTAGGAATATCGCTAAAAAAAGACGTTATTTGGCATGATCCATACATAAAGTAGCGTAGGGCAGTGCTTCCAAGCGTTGCTCTTCAATCAGTTTGCCACATACCTCACACTCACCATAAGTGCCATTTTCGATACGGCTCAAGGCATTTTCGACATAGACTAAATTTTGGCGCGCTTCATCTCTCAGAC
>NZ_JBEOPQ010000404.1:0-282 GCF_040310285.1 Pseudomonas sp. HY2-MNA-CIBAN-0224
CATCTGCACAATAATAATAACCCGCCAAATCAAATTGCTTAAGCTGCTCAGCATTGGTCAGTTTGTTATCTGCCGCATACTTTACCATAAGGCCACGCGCTTTTTTGGCATAAAAGCTAATCACTTTATAGTGACCATTTTTCTCGTCTTCAAATCGTGGTGTGATAATTTCAGCATTTAGCGCCTTTTTTTTCACCGCTTTAAAATACTCATTGGAAGCCAAATTAATCAATACTTTGTCATCGCTATCAGCCATACGCGCATTGATGGTATCAGTAACTT
>NZ_JBEOPQ010000405.1:0-282 GCF_040310285.1 Pseudomonas sp. HY2-MNA-CIBAN-0224
GCACCATCGCTATCAGATTGGCTCGCTCGCCAGTTTTTACAGCGCTTGGCGCATTATCAACCAACCCAGCATTACCAAGCTCAGGTGGATAATCAGGCAACGCTACAAGGTCGGCTACTTATCAAAGAGCAACTGCGCCGCAATAGTGTACAACCGCATAAGTTTGTCTGTGAGCGCAGCATGCTCAGTCAAGACATGCTGAGCAATCGTTTGATTAAAAGCGCGCTGGTATGGCTGGCACCGCTCCTGCAAACAGCCATGCCACCCAAGTCCATACAGCTC
>NZ_JBEOPQ010000406.1:0-282 GCF_040310285.1 Pseudomonas sp. HY2-MNA-CIBAN-0224
CCTCGTGCCAGTGCTTGAATTGTTAAAGATTCCAGAAGCGGCAGAAGCTGCGCCTGCCATGATTATGGGCTTTGCTGATATGTATCTACCAGCGTTGGTTGGTAAAAGCATTGAAAGTGAGATGACACGATTTATCGTTGGAGCGGCCTCTATTACCCAGATTATTTATATGTCTGAGGTCGGGGCGTTAATTTTGAAATCAAATATCAAGCTCAATGTGTTAGAGCTGTTTATGATCTTCATTCTCCGTACTTTAATTAGCTTAGTTATTATCACCTCAGT
>NZ_JBEOPQ010000407.1:0-282 GCF_040310285.1 Pseudomonas sp. HY2-MNA-CIBAN-0224
GTTTATGCCCATCAGTAACCAAGCGGCTATCAGGTGGTTCAATAAAGGCAAAATCATCCACACTACCTAAGCGCAGGTTTGCCATCTGTAAAATAACGGACGCTAAATTGGTACGTAGAATCTCAGGTTCCGTAAATTCAGGACGACCTGTGAAATCTTCTTCACTATACAGACGAATACAAACACCTGGCGCGATACGACCGCAACGCCCTTTACGCTGATTGGCAGCGGCTTGGGAAATCGCTTCGATAGGGAGACGCTGCACGCGTGAGCGATATGAAT
>NZ_JBEOPQ010000408.1:0-281 GCF_040310285.1 Pseudomonas sp. HY2-MNA-CIBAN-0224
CCTAAATGGTGAAGTGATTCGTCTTGATGGTGCCATTCGTATGGTTTAGTTTGACAACTGCCAGAACACGTTGTTATCTTATTCATCATTTTTGCACAAAACCTGATCATTAAATATGACATAGTGCTTTGATATATTATGACTCGTTGCTATCAAACATTGCTTATAAGGACCAAAGCCTATGTCATTTTTCTCTTTCAGTCTTAGCACCAAATCTCGTTGGTTGTTTATTGCGATAGGACTTGGTCTGACTGCCATTATTAGTACCAGTGCGATAGGCT
>NZ_JBEOPQ010000409.1:0-281 GCF_040310285.1 Pseudomonas sp. HY2-MNA-CIBAN-0224
GCGCAAAGCCAAATTCTGTATTGGCTGCTTCTAGTGCCGTACGACCTTGTCCAATCACATCGATATGATTAAGCGATGCTGGCTGCTCATCATCAAACAGCTTATTCACCTCATTTAAATCATAAACCAAGCTCTGCGTCATACGGTCAAACAATAATTGCTCAGCGGCTTTAGGTAACGTGTTATTGGTTGCACCTACCTCACCGTCTGTTTTTGCATCAATCGTTAGGGTATAAACGATGACGCGCTCGACACGGTTAATCTCAATATCACAGTTATTA
>NZ_JBEOPQ010000410.1:0-281 GCF_040310285.1 Pseudomonas sp. HY2-MNA-CIBAN-0224
TTGCTGGCGTGATTCATAATAGCCGTACAGCACATGCTGCTTATGAAAAACGGGCGAGTCAGAGGAGTTGATATATTTGGGCTTCACGTCATCATCGAGCGCGCGACCACCAAAGCCAATGGTGCGACCTTGATTGTCACGAATCGGAAAAATCACCCGATCGCGAAGCAAGTCGTAATCGCGCCCAGATTCTGATTGGCGCACTAAACCAAGCGCTTTTAGACCTTCAATATCTTGCGGGAATTGATGCTCAAGATGCTGCCAACCGAAGGGTGCATAAC
>NZ_JBEOPQ010000411.1:0-281 GCF_040310285.1 Pseudomonas sp. HY2-MNA-CIBAN-0224
GGGATACAAAGCATGCACGTTATATCAGCACCCCAAAAATGACCAGCTGGGGGCGTGCATTGGCCGATGAGTTGCAGCATACCTGCATAGCATTTAAAACCCGTGTCGCGCCATTACATAAAGCGCATTTTGTAGAAGAAAATAGTGCTGATAGCAAAACGGAACTGTTCGATGAAGAGGGCAACAGTCTTGGCGGCTTTGATTGGGTGATTTGTACCGCGCCAAATGCTCAGGCGCTAGAGTGGATGGCAGATAGCGGCTTTACGAGACAAGCTGATATT
>NZ_JBEOPQ010000412.1:0-281 GCF_040310285.1 Pseudomonas sp. HY2-MNA-CIBAN-0224
TATCAGTACTCATCGCAAGAAGCTGACCGCGGAACGTTGGGGTTAACCAGTGTTGATTTTTCGGTAAATCCGACTCAATTATATTCAGCAGCCAGCACCGACAATACTGAAGGCGAGCGTCAACGCTACGTGTTAGCACATAAGCTAATCATGTCATCCACTTCGACGATGGCTACCGACTTTTATTATCAAACCTATTCACAACAATCTCAAGCAATGCAATTTGTTGATGGCGAACAAATTAATAGTGCGTTGCTGTCTCGTATTGCCATGTTTGAAGC
>NZ_JBEOPQ010000413.1:0-281 GCF_040310285.1 Pseudomonas sp. HY2-MNA-CIBAN-0224
GTTTTTACCCACCACGCGTGAAAGTACTCGTGGCTACATAAGCCTAAAAATCGCTGATAATCGCTGCTAGGTACTTTTGGTTCGTCAATACTTGGTAAGTCGCGACGCGGGGTAATCAGGCTGGTCGAATTGATGTGCTCAAGACCTCCGTAGTCTTGCCCACTGGCAAACGTCATAAACGTATAGTCATTGAATGGTGCATCACCCAGCCAATCGAGATACGTCTGACAAATGTGGGTGACGTCTTGCTGTATCCTACCCATATTGGCACTATGCTTACC
>NZ_JBEOPQ010000414.1:0-281 GCF_040310285.1 Pseudomonas sp. HY2-MNA-CIBAN-0224
GGGTAATGGTATTGAGAATTTCGCTTTCCCTATACATGAAGTGGATAGTGTTTTAGAGGTTTACAGAACTAATAGAGTACTAATTTTAGGTGGTGATATTTATATCAAAAATTCATCTGAAAATTTTGCTCCATTTTATGAAAACTGGTTTTATGAAGGCAGTAGTGTTGAAGATAGTATAATTAAAGCTCAAGACTACCTTAGAATGTTTAAAGGAAAAGATTTATATGTCTGCTTCGTAGCCTAAAGACTAACAGTTCAACAGTTCGAAGCCTGTATAG
>NZ_JBEOPQ010000415.1:0-281 GCF_040310285.1 Pseudomonas sp. HY2-MNA-CIBAN-0224
TAGCAAGATAGGTGAAATAGAAATATTGCCACGATGGCAAAAGCATGGTTAAAATCAAGTGGCTTTGAACAATAGAAAAGGCAATGAACAAGACAATGAAAGGAGCAATAAAAATAAGAAAGCGTATAGATTCTTAAAGTGAAGAGATGGAAAGAAATATTATAAAAGTAGCCAATAATTGCTAACCTGCTAAATCATTCATGTTCACAATCGGTAGCATGACTGCCATAACAATAATCATCACTATCACGCCCATGAAAACCAACATCAAAGGCTCAAGT
>NZ_JBEOPQ010000416.1:0-281 GCF_040310285.1 Pseudomonas sp. HY2-MNA-CIBAN-0224
AAAAAAGCGCTGCCATTGGCAACCCTTTTTTTATGCTCATTCTACGTCAATTAGGTGTAATGGACATTATTCATGCTGTCATAGGGTCTAACGCTATATACTGTCTATATTTGCAAGGAATGAACGCCATGAATCAAAAAACTGCCCTTTTTGTCGTGATAAACACACTAAAAAGAACGGACTCAAGCTAGGCAAACAACAGTATCAATGTCTAGCTTGCAGACGGCAGTTTTTAGGTGGCAAAAGACTCAATAACCAAACCCTTTGGACGGAATACACTC
>NZ_JBEOPQ010000417.1:0-280 GCF_040310285.1 Pseudomonas sp. HY2-MNA-CIBAN-0224
GGGCTATGCAGCCAGTCCGCAACTGAGCTTAGATGGTCAACGCTTGGCCTACCTTAATGGTCGCAAGGCGGCGGTGATGACGCTGGCTACTGGGCAAGTTATCAATCTAGCCGAAACGGGTCTTGATGAACCCGCTCGTCTGTCACCTTCCGCGCAGTATGCCGTCTATCCCACCAAGCTTGCACAAGTGGGCAGTCAAAATGGCGGCAGCTTGGTCATTCATTCATTAACAGGTAATACAAGCTATGCCATTGGCAGTAAGACGGGAGGCGTCGTACGC
>NZ_JBEOPQ010000418.1:0-280 GCF_040310285.1 Pseudomonas sp. HY2-MNA-CIBAN-0224
ACCTAGCATATGCTGACTACCATAACCCTCTGGATTAATCTGCAAGTAGGCATTCATCTGCCCAATCGCATCACCGTCATCACTGGCTAAGATCTGACCTTTAATCAGTTCAACGGGTGGCAGTGGTAAGTTTTTGAGTAATGCCAAGCGCTGATCGTTATCACCCCTCTTGACAACCAATTCAATTAGCTGACGCGCATCAATCGGCAAATCTGGCGTATTTTGTGCCATTAATGCTAGGTGATAAGCACCAGCCGTGTCTTGATCCGCAACGACACGC
>NZ_JBEOPQ010000419.1:0-280 GCF_040310285.1 Pseudomonas sp. HY2-MNA-CIBAN-0224
ATATCATTCAAACTTAAGCTTGGTAGTTAACAGCCTTTATGCTAAACCAAAAAAAGACCTCGCTTGAGGTCTTTTTTATTGCTCATAATCAACTCAAGAACCAGTCTAGTTAGATAACTTTAGAAAAGCGATTTTGCTGCTTATTTGTCAGATACTCATCAAACACCATCGCGACGTTGCGACCAAGCAGGCGACCTTTTGGTAAGACTCGAATTCCAGCAGCATCCATATCGACGAGCTTATCGTCTTGCATCTCACCCAATTGCTGAATCTCATCAAT
>NZ_JBEOPQ010000420.1:0-280 GCF_040310285.1 Pseudomonas sp. HY2-MNA-CIBAN-0224
GGCGTACAGGGCGATTGACATGTTGCGCAATAATGGCGGCATCACCACCCGTCATAATGACTTCAAAATTGGGATGACGATGGCTAATCTCATTGATCGCACCAACGATGGATAATAATATCCCGCGATGTACTGCATCTTGCGTGGTGACTCCTTGACTGACGCTATCAAACGTACCGTTAGAGATGGTGATTTGCTTGGTACCAGAAAATAGGGATTCACGTTGCAGATAGATGCTTGGGAAAATATAACCGCCCAAATGCTCAGCATGATCAATTAA
>NZ_JBEOPQ010000421.1:0-280 GCF_040310285.1 Pseudomonas sp. HY2-MNA-CIBAN-0224
CTTTTGTAGCGGATAGTTTTGCAAATGAGGTTAAAGGTAAAAAAGGGTTAGCCCGTATTGTAAAAGCTACGGGGTATTCTATAGATGGTTTTAAAGCGGCTTATAAGTTTGAAGCGGCCTTTAGGCAAGTTATCTGGCTCAATCTCTTATTGTTCACGGTCATTATATTTATGCCTTTTAACGTCAGCGCCATAATGGTGCTTGTGATTGCTTCATTCTTATCCCTCATTGTGGAGCTTATTAATACGGGTATTGAAGCGAGCGTCGATCATACTTCAAC
>NZ_JBEOPQ010000422.1:0-280 GCF_040310285.1 Pseudomonas sp. HY2-MNA-CIBAN-0224
TTAGAGCTTCTGCGATACAAGGTATTATGAAGCGCATCAAAGCAAAAGGCATAGAAGTCGTGGTATATGAGCCAGTGCTGGAAGAGAGTGAGTTTTTTAACTCAAAAGTGATAAAGGACTTGGAAGAGTTCAAATCAATTAGTGATGTTATCGTAGCCAATAGACTTTCTGCTGATATAGAAGATGTCGCGGACAAGGTATCCACTCGCGATTTATTTGGGAGCGACTAACCATTTTATAATATTCAAAACAAAGAAGTTATTATAATGAACGTATGTTT
>NZ_JBEOPQ010000423.1:0-280 GCF_040310285.1 Pseudomonas sp. HY2-MNA-CIBAN-0224
TTCTAGATCTCCAAGATCAACGTTTGGCATCACATATTGTGGTATTTCATCAACGTTTTTCAACCAATACGCTACCACGCTGGCCATTGGCACAGCCGTTTCGCTATCTTGCGCACAATGGCGAATTAAACACCATTACCGGTAACCGTAACTGGTCTGAGGCACGCACACCAAAATTAAAATCTGCCAAATTACCCAATCTGAATGAGCTAACACCGCTGGTTAATAGCACGGGCTCTGATTCGTCAAGCTTAGACAACATGCTTGAAGTGCTTATGTC
>NZ_JBEOPQ010000424.1:0-280 GCF_040310285.1 Pseudomonas sp. HY2-MNA-CIBAN-0224
GCTAAATTAGCCCAAAAGTAAGGTTTTCCTTTGAGCATAGATAAAGCGCTAGACAACAATATCATTGATGAAACCTTATGGTTTAAAACAACTTTGGCAGCCACATTAAGTGAGTTTAATTATTACTTAATTAAGAAGAATGGCCAAATTAGCTGTAATTTTTCATCCCTGTGTGATGATCATTACAGCAGACTCTATACGCAGTTTACCGCCATGTCGTTGCAACATAGCCTTGCTGAAATAATGCCATTAAATGATGAGGGCAAGACATGTTGGGGGC
>NZ_JBEOPQ010000425.1:0-280 GCF_040310285.1 Pseudomonas sp. HY2-MNA-CIBAN-0224
GGTCGTATCGTGGTCAAAAACCTCATTTTGGCGACGTTATTAGTGGTTAGTTGGCCACTATTGCAGTTGACTGGCGTCCACAAAGGCACACTGCCTGTTTGGTATATTATCATAGCGCACTTGATATTTTTTGTGCTACTTGATGATTTTTTATACTACTGGATGCATCACTATATGCATGAGAATAAATGGTTGTTGCGGCATATTCATAGCGTCCATCATCGTATTCGTAATACCTGCGGTATCAATGGCAATTACATGCACTGGATTGAGTATTCAT
>NZ_JBEOPQ010000426.1:0-280 GCF_040310285.1 Pseudomonas sp. HY2-MNA-CIBAN-0224
GCAGTAGATTGGTTAAATCAGCAGCAATAGCTCCAGAAACCATAGCTTTGAAAACGACGGCTTCAAGCATGAATAAAAATAGAACGGCTGATAACGCGCTTTACTCTTGTGCATTTCCTACGTCTGCTGCCTTAATACGTTTCGTCAATGCTGAATAAAGCGACGGCTGCATGTTATGGATGTTACCGAGCATCCATTTAACATAGTTGATGGGCACGTCTTTAATCAGCTTACCTTTATGCTTACCAAAGGGCATTTTGCTCACTGGATTGGCCTTGTT
>NZ_JBEOPQ010000427.1:0-280 GCF_040310285.1 Pseudomonas sp. HY2-MNA-CIBAN-0224
CTGCTCATAGTTTTCGTTCATAAGCGTCAAGTAATAATAGACGCGCTCGCCTTCTGCGTACATGCGGCGCAAGCCATCATGCATGATAACGGCCAGCTCATAACCAAAGCAGGGGTCATAGCTGACGCAGTTTGGTACGACGTTGAACAATATCTGCGAATGACCGTCTTGATGCTGCAAGCCTTCGCCATTCAGTGTCGTACGACCAGCGGTCGCACCCAATAAGAAACCTTGTGCTTGGCAATCCCCTGCCGCCCAAGCCAAATCGCCCACACGTTGG
>NZ_JBEOPQ010000428.1:0-280 GCF_040310285.1 Pseudomonas sp. HY2-MNA-CIBAN-0224
GTCCTATGCCTCCAAACCTCTTTCTCCACTTGAACTGTCGCAAGAGCTAAATATCCCAAAACCCACCATCCATCGACTAATTCAGAACTTGGTTGATGAAGGGTTTGTGACCGTTGATATCGGTGGCGGTATTATACCCGGTAAGCGGGTCCGCAACCTAAGTGTCGAGCTCTGGCAACAGCGCCAGTTTTTTAATGAACGACAGCTGATCTTGCACAAGTTAGTTGATGAGATCAAAGAAACTTGTGGTATTGCTATTCCCTATCACATGGATATGCTC
>NZ_JBEOPQ010000429.1:0-279 GCF_040310285.1 Pseudomonas sp. HY2-MNA-CIBAN-0224
TGCGCCCACTCGTGAGCAAGCATTAGCGAAACTCGATCGAGCACTCGGACAAACACGCATCGTTGGTTTGCCGACTAACGTGGCGTTTTTACGCTATATTCTAAATACTGAGTCATTTAGTCAAGCCAATCTCGATACCGCACTGATAGAGCGTGAGGCGGACGAGCTGTTTAATCAGCATCCGCTTAAATTATCGACGCTTGCTGTGACGGCTATTGCGCAGCAGCTTGCCAGTGAAGGGATTGCACAAGACGCAGATGCAGATCCTTTTAGTAAGCC
>NZ_JBEOPQ010000430.1:0-279 GCF_040310285.1 Pseudomonas sp. HY2-MNA-CIBAN-0224
GTCGTATAGACAGTTATGAAAGTAAAAGAACTCTAAGGTTTTAAATTCATTTCTAGCCGCAGAAAATAGCTTCTCTAAAGCCTCGACATGGACATCCATACTGCCGCCGACATCAAACAGCATCAGCACTTTGACACGATTACGCCGCTCAGCTTGCATATGAATATCGAGCACGCCTTTTTTGGCGGTGCGCTTGATGGTCTCATGAATGTCTAGCTCATCGGCGCTACCGGTGCGGGCAAACTGACGCAAGTTACGCAGTGCCATCTGAATTTGGCG
>NZ_JBEOPQ010000431.1:0-279 GCF_040310285.1 Pseudomonas sp. HY2-MNA-CIBAN-0224
CTACTAGTCATCGTTGCTATTATTTTGATAGCTATCCATCAGCGTCAAGCTCTGTCTATAAGCTCAGAAAATCTCCATAAGCTTTCTTCTCAAGACCGTTCTTCTCAGCCTTCTTTTTTTCAAAATACCTCTCCATACGGTTCTTCTCCCTCTAAATTCCCCATTCGAATGATCAACTATTTGCTGATAATGATACTGGCAATAGGGTTAGTGATTGGTAGTGCATTACAAGCTTTGATGGGTTACCAGCGGGCAGAAGCAACAAAAATTATTGAGCCT
>NZ_JBEOPQ010000432.1:0-279 GCF_040310285.1 Pseudomonas sp. HY2-MNA-CIBAN-0224
TAGTTGCCTGTAACGCTGAGAGTGAATAAGGAATTTTAAGAAAATATTATCAAAACAATAATGAGCCAAGCTCATTTTACAACCTAACCTATCGTCAATCCAAAATAATATCAATACAAGAAAACCGAGTACAAGCTATACAGTACTATGTTTAGCGAAGTTGACGCTGTAGTGATTTTATAGTGGGCAGGCTATCACTTTATAACTTATGTTATGACATCTTGTTTGTCATGAGAAAATAGGTAGTCGCTATAATACCAAGACCCAGCAGATTTGACC
>NZ_JBEOPQ010000433.1:0-279 GCF_040310285.1 Pseudomonas sp. HY2-MNA-CIBAN-0224
TTCTGCTATATCAATAAATACGATTTTAACTGATTAATCTGCAATTCATGCTTGTTTAGGTAGCAACACTGTATTGATCACGTGTACTACCCCATTATTGATAAAATAACGTTTATAAAGTAACGTTTAAACAAAAATTGAAGTAAAGATTAGCGTTAAAAATATCTTTAATAATCAGCTTGCACAAACGATGGCTGGTACGAGTACCAGCGTCATCATATAAAAAGACAAAAAGTGAGCACTGCTTTTAATAAGTACTGATTTCAATAAGCACTGCTT
>NZ_JBEOPQ010000434.1:0-279 GCF_040310285.1 Pseudomonas sp. HY2-MNA-CIBAN-0224
GGGTAACAGAAATAGAATTTAGTTATTTTTTTTATTCACAGACGAGAGCATTAACGCGACTAACTGCTGACTGTCTATCGTTTTGAGTGCGTTATTAATAAGTAACGAGTCGATATCAGCTAAGAATACTATCAAATCTTGCGCTGACATTTGCGCGCTCACGGTAGCCAGTTGCTGATTAATATATGCTGCACTATCTATCGACTTGCCCTCTAATACTTCCCCTTCTTTGGAAAAATTATTGCTAAGCACTTGTGACTCAAATAATGAGCTTAACAT
>NZ_JBEOPQ010000435.1:0-279 GCF_040310285.1 Pseudomonas sp. HY2-MNA-CIBAN-0224
GTCTATGATTTGTCTGAAGACGCTACCCAGCGCTTGCAGAAAGCAGGTGCCAGTGTGGCTGCTAGCCCTAAAGATGCTGCGAACAATGCACAAGTCGTCATTAGCATGTTGCCTGCGGGCAAGCACGTCCATTCTGTCTATTTAGGTAATGATGGAGATAATGGGGCCGAAGGCCTACTGGCAGAATTGCCCAAGGGTACGTTGGTCATCGATAGCAGTACCATCGCGGCAGCTGATGCAAGATTGGTAGCAGAAGCAGCAAGTAAGCTTGGTATAGAC
>NZ_JBEOPQ010000436.1:0-279 GCF_040310285.1 Pseudomonas sp. HY2-MNA-CIBAN-0224
GTTTAAGCCTTGGATAGTCGGTCCCTAACAACACCAAATTTTGTGGTTTCGCGCCGCGCCAAGAATAAATAGATTGATCATCATCGCCCACCACAGTAAAACGTGAGCGTTCACCCACCAAGAGTTTCACTAATTCATATTGGCTGGTATTGGTATCTTGATATTCATCCACCAGCAAATATTGAATTTTAGTCTGCCAACGAGTGCGCACTTCTTCATTCATACGCAACAATAACGTTGGAATTAAGATCAGATCATCAAAATCGAGCGCATTATAAG
>NZ_JBEOPQ010000437.1:0-279 GCF_040310285.1 Pseudomonas sp. HY2-MNA-CIBAN-0224
GCAATATACGTTTGTTATATAGCTGGCTTGCATCGTCTAACTGGTCAATATCTTTTATCAGTTCTGCAAACTCTTTAGGGTCTGTTAGTGAAGGGTAGTGTGAGGGCTTATGAGTTTTGAGCGTGCCTTGCAAGTCGCTTGCTGGGTTGTACTCTATAATCATGTGTTTTTTGGCTAGCTGTAAAATGCTTTTAAGTAGCTTTTTAATCCTTAGTCCTTTGTCTGGGTTTTCTTTTTGAATACTGGTTATAAACTTAATGACTAGGCTAGGGGTTATGT
>NZ_JBEOPQ010000438.1:0-279 GCF_040310285.1 Pseudomonas sp. HY2-MNA-CIBAN-0224
TAAACGTCAAGCAACTGATTATATTGATATTTTTTATCAGACAAAATAGCGCTTTTTATCCGGATTGTTCGAATAGTTATTAACATGCTTATGAAAACGATAACTTGCATGGTGAGGACTAGCAACTTTAATGACACTTTTGCCAAGCACTTCCATCAAACATCTAGCGAATACGCAAGCCATTACAGGCCATTTTGACCGCTTTAATGAGCGCCAACGCTTTTTTATTGGTCTCGTCCCACTCTGCTTCTGGAATAGAATCAGCGATTACCCCAGCAC
>NZ_JBEOPQ010000439.1:0-278 GCF_040310285.1 Pseudomonas sp. HY2-MNA-CIBAN-0224
GGCGTCGCCTCGACGAGTAAATGGGCAAACTCAATCGTACCAAAGTCTTGTAACACCAAAAAGCCTTTTGCCACGTCTTGCGCAACCAGCGTTGGCACATTGATGGCGGGTGTCATTAGCTTCGCAACATTAATAAACTGCTGCAAGGCGTCTTGCTCATCAGCAGAATCCATGACAATATAACGCGCAGTGTCAGCATCGTTATCAACCAATTGGATACGGTGATATTGGCGGGCACTTGCGTCACCAGGCAAACTGTCGAGCACAAACTCTCGGTC
>NZ_JBEOPQ010000440.1:0-278 GCF_040310285.1 Pseudomonas sp. HY2-MNA-CIBAN-0224
CTTGAGCATCCCTTGCAACTGACGGGCGTGACTGAAGTGGTGCAACCAGATGATCTCACGCTTGAGGTAACCTTAACAGAAGGTGAGTCATTGAATGGCGTGTTTACGCAATTGTCCGAGCAAGGTATTACTATTGCCAGTATGCGTAACAAGTCTAACCGTTTAGAAGAGCTGTTTATGCGCCTTGTCGACCAAAATATCCAGAATCAAGACAGTATGAAGGAGTCAGGACTATGAATCAGAAAATAGTAGTAGACCCTAATGACAGTATGTCATGG
>NZ_JBEOPQ010000441.1:0-278 GCF_040310285.1 Pseudomonas sp. HY2-MNA-CIBAN-0224
TCTTTTTGCTCATCAGTACCGTACTGCATGATGGTGTTAATACAACCTGTCGATAGGCCAGGATACATTGCCCACGGCCAGTTCGCCGTACCCATCATTTCAGACTTAATGAGGTTGATTGACATAGGCAAGTTCATACCGCCGTACTCTTCAGGGTACGAAATACCTTGCCAGCCGCCGTCTACAAACTGATCGTAAGCTTCTTTAAAGCCTTTAGGGGTAGTGACAACACCCTCTTCAAAATGACAGCCTTCTGCATCTGCTGGCTGGTACAAAGG
>NZ_JBEOPQ010000442.1:0-278 GCF_040310285.1 Pseudomonas sp. HY2-MNA-CIBAN-0224
TCGTTTTCATAGTTGGTAAGCGCCTCAGAGAGTTGCTTGATCATATGGCTATCAAAGGCGTTGCGCTTGTCCGCACGATTGAGTCCGATTAGGCAGATATGGCCGTCAGTTTCATAGGTAATGCGCTTGCCAATAGCGTCAGTATCGTTTTGCATGCTCATGGTTTTATCCTTTTTATATTTGTAGTTGTGGTAGGGTGCGGTTAGTTTTATCAAGTTTTCGTAGAGAATGAAGATAAAATGTAACCCACCATTTAAACCTTATAAAAGTATAAGACG
>NZ_JBEOPQ010000443.1:0-278 GCF_040310285.1 Pseudomonas sp. HY2-MNA-CIBAN-0224
GCGTTATATGACTCAACCTGTCTACGCAGATGTTTACTATCGTCTACCTGATAACAAAAGCGTGTTGACCGCTAGAGTCACGCAAGTCACTGAGCAGCAAGTGCGCGCCATTGCTGTATTCCTATTGGATGATTTGTCCTATCATATGACGCTGTCGGATAAACGTGCTCGCTTGGCTGAGCTGGAAGAGAAGTTTTCTTTTCCTTTAGCGTTCAAAGCAGTCAATACGCTAGAGTTGGACACGGATCAAATGGCGCGTTTGCGCCGTGATGAAGTGG
>NZ_JBEOPQ010000444.1:0-278 GCF_040310285.1 Pseudomonas sp. HY2-MNA-CIBAN-0224
GGTAATGGTCGTGGCCGTGGTCGCGGACGCTCAAGTGGCGGCGGTAACGGTCAAGGCCGTGGTCGCGCGGGCGGTGGCTATCAAGGCAATCCTGCTAATGCTCGTGGTCGTTCAAGCGACAGCGCAGCAACTGGTCAACGCGCTAGCAATGACAGCGGTTATCAAGGTAAGCCACGTGATTCATCTGGCAAGCCAAATGAGCGTTCAGGTGGCAAGCCGTATCAAGGCAAGCGCACTGGTGCTCCTAGCCGTGGTGATAGCACTGGCGTTCCACGCGG
>NZ_JBEOPQ010000445.1:0-278 GCF_040310285.1 Pseudomonas sp. HY2-MNA-CIBAN-0224
CTAAAAAATATAATTGTTTAAGCTAACTGGTAGTACAAGACACCGGATAGTTCTGCAGTCTCGCAAACTACTTCTCCAGTATTCACCAAATAAGTAACGTGAGCGAACGTCTCTTCAAGCGCTAAACAACGTGCAAAACCTTTTTTCTTTGCCCATCCCAATACCGAACTTAACTCGTTGACAGTGCGCCATTGGTCGAGGTTTTTCCGCAGTTTATCTAACGAGGTTTGATGGTGCTGCAACACTTCACGAACTCTTTCATCCCCATGATAAAACGG
>NZ_JBEOPQ010000446.1:0-278 GCF_040310285.1 Pseudomonas sp. HY2-MNA-CIBAN-0224
GTAGTGCAGATGCCGGTTCTAGCTCAAATGACGCTCCAGCTGTCAACCCAAATCAGCCAGCTGCGCCAGTACAAGCCAAGCAAAGTACTGACGGCGGTGAGCCAGTACAAGCGACTGACAAAAAAGACGAAGCTGACCATAAAGATCAAAGCCCAGCAGTGCGTAAAGCGGCAAAAGAAAGCGGTGTAGATCCTAAAAACGTTGAAGGTAGTGGTCGCGGCGGTCGTGTGACCAAAACTGACATGTCAAATCCAACGCTTAAAGCAGACAGCTCTATC
>NZ_JBEOPQ010000447.1:0-278 GCF_040310285.1 Pseudomonas sp. HY2-MNA-CIBAN-0224
TACTTGGGAGCAGCAGGCTCTGGATTTACTCAGGGCACAAGCACTGGCGTCGGGTATTCGCTTTGTGAGAAATTCAGCTGTAGAGGATAATACGCTCGAAGATCGGACAAATAAAAAATAAGTAGCTAACGATAGCTCTAAATATAATTGATACCACTCAAAAAAATTACAGCAGCAAAGGGAAAGGGTGCAAGTACTATGCATTGCATGCTAAGCGATTTTGACACGGCCAATCGTATTTTTGACGTTTGATATTACTTGTTGACCATCATATCGTT
>NZ_JBEOPQ010000448.1:0-278 GCF_040310285.1 Pseudomonas sp. HY2-MNA-CIBAN-0224
TGGAAAGATCGTCAAGTCACGCTGGATTCAGGAAGTAACTTATCTTGATGATGAGGGTGCAATTGAATTGGTTTTTACCCTTGCTGTAGTTAAAGGAATCAGCCGTATTGATGGTGCGGAAGACTTTTTTACTTCTTATCTACTAGAACAAACAGCGAGTATGGATAGCATTTACTCTGTAAGACTTTATGAGCTGCTGGTGCAATGGAAACAAGCTAAAAACACCCCTATGTTTGAGCTTGAGAGGTTTAGAAGTCAACTAGGTATAGAGTCTAGTG
>NZ_JBEOPQ010000449.1:0-278 GCF_040310285.1 Pseudomonas sp. HY2-MNA-CIBAN-0224
TTTCTCTAGTGGCGGTCATATCGGTGAAATGCTAGAGAACGGTATGGAGTCTGAGGCATTGGTCGCAAAGCTTGATTTTATGCTACGTGAAGTCGCAGAAGTGAGCTTAAAGCTGCGTAATATCCATAAGCCTATCATTGCTAAATTAGAAGGTGCTGTCGCTGGTGCAGGCATGAATTTGGCACTGACCTGTGATTTCCGTATCGCCGCTGATAATGCAAAGTTTGTGCAAGCCTTTGTCAATATTGGTTTGATTCCAGATGCAGGTGGTATTTACC
>NZ_JBEOPQ010000450.1:0-278 GCF_040310285.1 Pseudomonas sp. HY2-MNA-CIBAN-0224
GTCCATTCTTGGTGTCGCCCTTATCGGTATCGTCAACTTAATGGTCAGCTTCTCCCTCGCCTTGTTCGTGGCGCTACGCTCAAAAGAAGTGCGCTTCTTTGAATGGGGTCGCCTGACCAAACTGGTGTTTGGTCACATTATCAGTCATCCATCTGACTTCTTTTGGCCACGTGATAAACCCATGAAATATGCGCGTATCGATAGCCAAGGTCGCATGATTTTTGACGATACCTCAGCGCAAAAAGGCGGCAAGCCCTTACCCAGTAATTATGTGGTAC
>NZ_JBEOPQ010000451.1:0-278 GCF_040310285.1 Pseudomonas sp. HY2-MNA-CIBAN-0224
TTTAATGTCAGTCGTGTTGGACTGGCGGCCGCCGCAGCAGCACTTGGTGATCAAGATTTCATTGAAAAAGTACGCTTGACCAACGAAGAGCAAATGCGCTGGTTAGAAAAGCAGTTTGATGCTTTAGGGTTGGGTTTTGTTAAGTCGCATGCCAATTTTATCATGGTAGAAATGGACGATGAAAATGCGCTATCGATCAATCAAGCATTACTTGAGCAAGGGGTCATCGTGCGGCCATTGGTAGGCTATGGCTTGCCTACTTGGTTGCGTATCACGGT
>NZ_JBEOPQ010000452.1:0-278 GCF_040310285.1 Pseudomonas sp. HY2-MNA-CIBAN-0224
GTGCTTGGTTGATTTTAGCTCTGGTAGATGAATAGGATCCATACGCGGCGGTGCAGCTTCGCCGGTTTTGAGTACCTTACGAGTATTGTCACATTTCTGACAAGCAAAGTAAGGACCAAAACGTCCGGTTTTTAGCTCCATCTGCCCATCACATTTATTACAGTCAATGGTTGGGGCATCTGAACCCGGTACTTCAAACTTGCCTTCTTCTAAGATATAACCGTCGCAATCGGGATTGTTACCACAGATATGTAGCTTGAGACCGCCATCAACGATAT
>NZ_JBEOPQ010000453.1:0-278 GCF_040310285.1 Pseudomonas sp. HY2-MNA-CIBAN-0224
GTAGATGGGTCATTATAAGCGAGTTCTGCAAAGTGTAATGCTTCTTCAAGATCGCCCATGGAGAAAAATACATTAGTAATTTCAGAGAGTAAATAGGATTTAGGGACCAAATACCAATCCTGGAACTGTGCTTGAGCCTCATCAAAAATAGCTAATGCTAAGCGTAAATCCTCAATCGATTGATTGTAGTTTTCTAGGCTGGTGTTTTGGCTACTGTTTAAAAAAAGGCTATTTACAATCGCTTGCTTTTCAGAGTAACGCTTTGCCAAGCGTAGCGC
>NZ_JBEOPQ010000454.1:0-278 GCF_040310285.1 Pseudomonas sp. HY2-MNA-CIBAN-0224
TGTGAAAGGGGTGCAAATTAAGCACCGCTTCGACATCTTGACCGTCATTGGTCAATGCCATAACCTTGGCACGAATATCACCGGCCAATGCATAGCTGTCCAAAAATATAAAACGTCCCGATGCCAGCTTGATCAGTGAGCATTGGGTACCGATATTTAGGACGCCGCCTATACGAAAAGTTCCGCGTATGTTCCAGAATCCTGAGCCTAAATCTATAATTTTGTCTGTCATAATTATTTCTCCTTAATTGATCAATGATAAACAGTCTCGCCATGGA
>NZ_JBEOPQ010000455.1:0-278 GCF_040310285.1 Pseudomonas sp. HY2-MNA-CIBAN-0224
GGTGATAAATGTCTTAAGGCCTGAAGATTCAGGCCTTTTTTGTTAATGAAAAGAATTAGAAGGCAGATTAAATCTGGTTTAGAATAAATCGATATGCTAATCTTAATAATAATCGTTATCATTAAGTGGTTAAGCATGCACAATATTCTATTCATAGAACATACCCTTTGCGGTAAAAGTGACCTAGGTCGACAACTGAGTGAACAGGGTTATAGTGTTTACTGGGTTAATAATGCCTTTGATGCATTGATCCAAATGGAGACGCTTCAGCTTGAAGC
>NZ_JBEOPQ010000456.1:0-278 GCF_040310285.1 Pseudomonas sp. HY2-MNA-CIBAN-0224
TATCTGTGGCGGTCAGTAGTTGTGAGACCGTCTCTCCCCACATCAATAGCATGTAGCTGCCGACTCCGATGGCAATACTCAAAATCAATACAATCCACATAACCTGAACAAGAAGCGACGTATTAGAAGTAGCCTGGCTGTGAGTAAGATTGTCTGTATGCATGACGATACTCCTATGAATGCATCTACTTAATATATTGGTATCTGGCGTATAGAGCGTGAGTCGTTAGACGGCAACCAAGTTGGGCTCACTCAAATTTGGCTCAATAGCAATGGAC
>NZ_JBEOPQ010000457.1:0-277 GCF_040310285.1 Pseudomonas sp. HY2-MNA-CIBAN-0224
TATCGACGGTGCATTAAAGAAGCTGGCGAAAACCAAAGTGCCTTACCAACTCATCATCGGTAAGCCCACTATCTTTATCAATGATAAAGTCCGCGATAATTGGCGAAAATTTGTACCCACTGACCAGCTTAACATCATGCCTGAGAACGGACATTTATTACCTATAGAAGCACCGGAACAATGCGCCACTGTTATCTTACAGAATTTTAATCGTTAAGTTTTGAGCTTATGACTGATTTATTTACCCCTAGTCCCACTGACAATATACTACCCTATG
>NZ_JBEOPQ010000458.1:0-277 GCF_040310285.1 Pseudomonas sp. HY2-MNA-CIBAN-0224
CCATTGGCGTCACTGGTTTGCAATGCTTTGACTAATCGAACAAATTCATCGATAGAGCGGCCATTACTCATTGGGTAATACACCATGGCACGTAAAATACCCTCAGGATCAATAATGAAGGTCGCGCGGACGGCCGCGGTATCACTCGCACCGGGTTGGATCATGCCGTAGGCTTTAGCCACTTCCATTGATAAGTCGGAAATAATAGGGAAGGTAATTTCAACACCGAAGTTTTCTTCAATATTCCGTACCCAAGCGATGTGTGAATGAATACTGT
>NZ_JBEOPQ010000459.1:0-277 GCF_040310285.1 Pseudomonas sp. HY2-MNA-CIBAN-0224
TATTGGGATAATGATGTTCGTGCTCGACATCACATTCAGCACCGACGATTGAGCCATCGTCCTTTACAGGTTTATGAATATAACCGGTACGCTCGGCCGCAGGTAGATGCTCATGCTCCCAAACCATTACCGCTTGCATACAAGTGTCGCGCTGCTCAGGGGTTAATTTACGGCCATCTGGCCATTTGCCAAGCTCAATGGCCATACGGAATTTATCGACCACGTCTGGTGTTAGCGTTGCTAATATTGTTTGCTTATCCATCTCACTCTCCACGAC
>NZ_JBEOPQ010000460.1:0-277 GCF_040310285.1 Pseudomonas sp. HY2-MNA-CIBAN-0224
GCCCAAGACCACCAATGCAATGGACGCCCAGAATCAGTCAGCATCAAAGCCTGATAGTGGCACTAAAACTGATACTGCTGCCGAACCGCCGATTACCAAAGCCGCGCCGACACAAGCATCATTGACAGCGCATCCGCGTATTCGCCATATTATCGTGGTGGCGTCGGGTAAAGGTGGTGTTGGTAAATCAACGACTACCGTGAATATCGCTTTGGCATTACAAAAGCTAGGCAACCGTGTTGGCGTGCTCGATGCTGATATTTATGGTCCTAGTATG
>NZ_JBEOPQ010000461.1:0-277 GCF_040310285.1 Pseudomonas sp. HY2-MNA-CIBAN-0224
GCACAGCCGTCATCGGGTGTGACGATGGAATTATTAGCTAAGTCTGGATTTTTGCGCTAATCGCTCCAAGCATAAATATTTATACCCAATGATTATGTACAAGACATTATTCAAAATAACAAATAACAAATACAAATTGATTTAATTATTTAAAATCAAAAAACTTAATAGAGAAAGGTCTGACAATGGCGCTACATAACATAGAAGAAATCATTGAAGATATTCGTCAAGGTAAGATGGTTATCTTGATGGATGATGAAGACAGAGAGAATGAAGG
>NZ_JBEOPQ010000462.1:0-277 GCF_040310285.1 Pseudomonas sp. HY2-MNA-CIBAN-0224
GGTTTGAAAAGTAGGACAACTATTGTGTAGCCTAAATATTATAGAGTCGTCTTACTTTTCAAACCTTATCACTCATTTATTACAGCTAAGAAAGTGGTTTTTATGGCCATAAAACTTATTGTCGGTCTTGGTAATCCCGGTCAGCAGTATATGTTTACGCGTCATAATGCAGGGTTTTGGTTCGTCCATCATTTGGCGCAGCAGTTCAACATCACGCTCGCCCCTGACAAAAAATTCCACGGGGTAACAGGACGCGGACAAATTCATGGGCATGACG
>NZ_JBEOPQ010000463.1:0-277 GCF_040310285.1 Pseudomonas sp. HY2-MNA-CIBAN-0224
TTCAAGCACTTGACCTACTAGGTCGTAAAGTGGCGAAAAATAATGGCAAATACGTCACCCACTTCTTAGGTGAGATTCGTGATTTCGTCAATAATATGCAAGCGGATCATGCGATCAAACAAGCAACCCTAGAGGCTGCGGATACGATAGAAACTCTTACCCAAACGGTACTGGCTAATATTAGCGAGCGTAAAAACGAAATCAATGGCTGTGCTGTTGACTATATGCATGCCTTTGGCTATCTGTGCTACTCGTACATGTTTGCATTGATGGTGGA
>NZ_JBEOPQ010000464.1:0-277 GCF_040310285.1 Pseudomonas sp. HY2-MNA-CIBAN-0224
GTCGGCGACCCCACTTTCTTTGAGCAGCAAAGAAACCCATTTTTATAAAAGCCAATGTTTATAAAAAGTCAAAGAAAGCTGTCACCGAATCGTTTTCTTATCCAATCAATGAAGCTCTTTCTTTATGCAGAAATAGCGTCATCGCTTGGGAAAGCTCAACGGCGGGTAGTTGTAGCCATATTGAGCAATGTTTTAGGCTTAATTTATGGCTTCTTCCATTGCTACTTTATTCGAGTTTTCAAAGCCTCGATTAGTATTTTTAGCATCGATACTGTAC
>NZ_JBEOPQ010000465.1:0-277 GCF_040310285.1 Pseudomonas sp. HY2-MNA-CIBAN-0224
TGCCGAGATCGTGCGTGAGCGCCGCGAAGCGCACCGCCAGCGAATAGCCCTGCTTCGCCGCGTAGTCGACGACCATCATCACGTGCACGCCGGTATCGACTTCAGGGTGGTAATCGGCGCGCTGCGGCACGCCCCACAGCGCATCGACCTCGGGCAGGATGCGCGCGAGCGCGCCGCAGTCGCGCAGCACCGAGAACATCCGCGACGGCTTCGCCTCCATCAGCCCGCGCGCGATTTCCTGCCACACGCGTTCGGGGACGAGCGCGTCGACCTCGCC
>NZ_JBEOPQ010000466.1:0-276 GCF_040310285.1 Pseudomonas sp. HY2-MNA-CIBAN-0224
GGCAGAAGCCGTTGCTAGACTTACAACAAGTGTGAGGTTAACCTGAAGCATCGTCCTTATCTACTGCTTCAGTATCATCTTTAATAAGCTGATCATACATCTGTTCGATAGAATTGTTTATCATTTTCTGAGCGGTAAAGCCACTAAAGGCTATAAGTTTTTCTAACTTAGTCTGATTTTTCTTATATATTTTTATAATGCCATCGCCTTCTTCGTTTTTAGAGCTATAATTTTTTCGACCATCCCAAGCTTTTCTCATTTTGTATAACATATAGC
>NZ_JBEOPQ010000467.1:0-276 GCF_040310285.1 Pseudomonas sp. HY2-MNA-CIBAN-0224
CTGTATAGCCATTCTGCTAAAGGTTTTAATAAGATGCCCGCGCAAGCGATCAATGGCGTCACTGAAGCACAAGTGCATGCTGCGGTTGATTATATGTTGGCGTCTGTGAGCTGATGGGGCGTATTGCCATATATTGACCATTGAAATTTGCTAAACTGACCGTCATTGTGACTGACAATGGCGGTTTTTTTATGCACGTTGTTAATGGCATAAGACGAAAACGCTGCAAAAGACGATATGAAGGCAAGAGTATGAAAGTATTGGGTTTAGAGACGT
>NZ_JBEOPQ010000468.1:0-276 GCF_040310285.1 Pseudomonas sp. HY2-MNA-CIBAN-0224
GCTTTGAGTTGGCATTGCCGCCTGCCGCCAGCACATCACCCTCATCAGCATTGGCAAAAGCGGCGACAAACGGCTTGTCTGAATTTTTACCAAAAATCTTTTCAGCGCCGCGCTGAGCAAAACCTTTATTGTCAGCGCTTAGATGCATAAACTGATTACTAAAACTGGTTGGATGCAGTGCAAACCAATTAATCAGACCTACTGGCGTGCCATCGGCAGCATTCAGGCGCAGCTGAGTCATGGTCTCGTTAACATTACTATCAAAGTCTTTTGCAT
>NZ_JBEOPQ010000469.1:0-276 GCF_040310285.1 Pseudomonas sp. HY2-MNA-CIBAN-0224
GGCTAATAGTGCTTGTTGTGTTTCTATTATTTATAGATTGCGATAGTCAATCATCACAACTGACACGTAGCCATATATTAAAAGCGCCCACATCGGCGCTTTTTTTGTCTCTATATTTTATGATTCTTCTGATATTGTCACCCGCTCTGATACTAGGTTGTACTATGTCCAATACTGCTCCAGCTACCTTGACCGCCCGCTTCACTAAACAGCAACGCCTGCTGACGCCTGCAGCTTTCCGTGAGGTGTTTGATGCCCCAGAGCGCAAGCTGCACC
>NZ_JBEOPQ010000470.1:0-276 GCF_040310285.1 Pseudomonas sp. HY2-MNA-CIBAN-0224
CCTTCAATATGAGCAATGTTGCCGTCATCATCGCGTTCAACACTGATAATAATGTTATAAGTGCGATGCACGTCGATACCTTGAGCCTCAAGACTCATCAAAATAGTATCTACTAAAAATGGTCTGTCGTACGCCACTATTTGTATGACCGTGTGCGAGCTGTGGAAATGCTGCTCTTCTGCTTTTGGGTTCAAAATAGCGAGTTGCGGTTGTTTACCATCATAAGACTTGAGTAGCGTAAAATGATGGAGCGCCATGCCTGCTAAGTCAGTATTG
>NZ_JBEOPQ010000471.1:0-276 GCF_040310285.1 Pseudomonas sp. HY2-MNA-CIBAN-0224
TGCACGATTATTTATCATCAGGATAAGGATACCCTATGAAAACGCTTAGAACCCCCGATTCATACTTTGCCAACCTACTCGATTACGATTTTGCGCCGAACTATCTCATGGTTGATGATGGTGAAGGCGGTGAACTGCGCGTACATTACCTCGATGAAGGTCCAAAAGACGCTGAGCCTATACTGTTGCTACATGGCGAGCCTTCGTGGTGTTATCTTTATCGCAAAATGATACCGATATTGACCGCCGCAGGATATCGCGTTATTGCTCCAGACC
>NZ_JBEOPQ010000472.1:0-276 GCF_040310285.1 Pseudomonas sp. HY2-MNA-CIBAN-0224
CTTTTAATCTATTGATGGGGCGCACGTTGCAAGGTCGTTATGGTCAAGAGCCACAAGTGTGTATTACCGTACCGATTTTGGAAGGCTTAGATGGTGTTAATAAAATGTCCAAATCATTGGGCAACTATGTCGCTATTTATGATGCACCGGGCACGATGTACCAAAAACTGCTATCGATGCCAGACACTCTAATTCGCCGTTATTTTGAATTTTTAAGCTTTAAGCCGATGGAGGAAGTCGAAGGCTTAATGGCAGAGATGGAAAACGGTCGCAATC
>NZ_JBEOPQ010000473.1:0-276 GCF_040310285.1 Pseudomonas sp. HY2-MNA-CIBAN-0224
CGTCATGACAGGTATCTCGCATCACTTTAGCACGTGGGTCAAAGTTCTTATAAACACGATGACCAAAGCCCATTAGACGGAATGGATCGTTCTTGTCTTTTGCTCTCTCGATAAATTCAGGAATGCGATCAACAGAACCGATTTCTTCTAACATGTCTAAACAAGCTTCGTTAGCACCACCATGAGCGGGGCCCCACAACGAAGCAATACCCGCCGCAATACATGCAAATGGGTTAGCACCTGAAGAACCGGCTAAACGAACGGTCGATGTAGATG
>NZ_JBEOPQ010000474.1:0-276 GCF_040310285.1 Pseudomonas sp. HY2-MNA-CIBAN-0224
CTCTAACACTTCAAGCGTATCAATATTCAATTTATTGAAAATAATTGATAACTCATTAATCAGTGCAATATTAACATCACGCTGAGTGTTTTCGATTACTTTTGCAGCCTCAGCGACCTTAATCGAGCTTGCTTTATGGGTGCCTGCTGTAATAATTGATTTATAAAGTTGATCAATTTGTTCTGCAATTTCAGGTGTCGAGCCACTTGTCACCTTTAAAATATTAGTAACGCGATGCTCTTTATCACCTGGATTAATTCTCTCCGGTGAGTAACC
>NZ_JBEOPQ010000475.1:0-276 GCF_040310285.1 Pseudomonas sp. HY2-MNA-CIBAN-0224
GTGCCTGAGATTGCCGAACAAATTATTGAAATTCGTAACGTCGCTCGTTTGCCGGGTACTCGTGCTAAAATAGCGGTCAAAACCAACGATCATCGTATTGATCCGGTTGGCGCTTGTATTGGTATGCGTGGTACGCGTATCCAAGCGGTTCAGCAAGAGCTTGATGGTGAGCGTATTGATGTGGTGGTTTGGTCAGATGATCCAGCCCAATTTATCATCAGCTCTTTAGAGCCTGCGGATGTTAGTAGTATCATCCTAGATGAAGACATGCAGACC
>NZ_JBEOPQ010000476.1:0-276 GCF_040310285.1 Pseudomonas sp. HY2-MNA-CIBAN-0224
GGATATAATAACGGCTGCTTATGCACTTATTAGTCATTATTTGTCTGCTAATAGCGCTACTTTATCATAATGCAACTTTTAGACTTCATTGTAAATGTCAATCGGCACCTTAAACGGTCTATCTGGCAACTCTCTAACCAGCTTAGGTACTAGATAGCCGGGTAATGCTGCCAATAATGACCAGTAAAGCGCTATTGCTGACCGCTCGTCGCTATCGAAATGTGCCGCGCCTGCTACTTTATCCAATACGTGTAGATAATAAGGCAATACCCCAGC
>NZ_JBEOPQ010000477.1:0-275 GCF_040310285.1 Pseudomonas sp. HY2-MNA-CIBAN-0224
CCCAAGGACAGCGCGACAGGGTCATATTGCGGATGAATCATCATAAGGATATCATTATTATTGATAATAGAATGTGGGTCATAATAGCAAAAATAGTTTGTTAGGCATACCAAATTACTATTAGGCGAATCCCATCGTAACAACTTATCTGCTACTGGTAACATCTAGAAAGAAAGATAGAAAACCGCTAAGATATAAAAAAGCTCCTTGAGAAAAGTGCTTTAAGAAATAATGCTTAGAATAACGATTATAATAAATATAGCATCATGTTTAAT
>NZ_JBEOPQ010000478.1:0-275 GCF_040310285.1 Pseudomonas sp. HY2-MNA-CIBAN-0224
GGTCGAGAACGTCGAGCGCGTGATGGCGGAAGAGGGGCTGTCACCGAAGGAAGCGACCCGCAAGGCGATGGGCCAGATCACCGGCGCACTCGTCGGCGTGGCGCTCGTGCTGTCGGCGGTGTTCGTGCCGGTGGCGTTCTCCGGCGGCTCGGTCGGCGCGATCTATCGTCAGTTCTCGCTGACGATCGTGTCGGCGATGGTGCTGTCGGTGCTGGTCGCGTTGCTTCTGCCGCCGGCGCTGTGCGCGACGATCCTCAAGCCGATCCCGCAAGGGC
>NZ_JBEOPQ010000479.1:0-275 GCF_040310285.1 Pseudomonas sp. HY2-MNA-CIBAN-0224
TATGTAGACAGTCAGCTTAGCACAATTAAGTCGCGATAATCTGCTAAGGCGTTGGCTTAGTTTATTGAGCTTCTTTTGCGCGACCTAATTTACATAACCTAGTTTGCGTGACCCAATTTGTATGATCTACTTCGTATAACCAAGGTTATAACGGCTGTTTGGCTGACGCCTCTAGCGCTTAACTTAAGTCTAAAGCTAGAGGTCGTCATCATCCCAATCATCGCCATCTTCATCGAAGTTATCTAGATCATCAAGGTCGTCTTTTAACTCTTTTG
>NZ_JBEOPQ010000480.1:0-275 GCF_040310285.1 Pseudomonas sp. HY2-MNA-CIBAN-0224
GGTGATATCAAAGCACCAAATAATAAACACCACAGAAAAGGCAAACCAAAATCAAATAGCGGCAGCATAAAGTAGAGGGCAGTAGCAATAAGCAATGCTGACACTATCGTGCCAAGACCGGCAAGGATACCAATAGGTAGCTTGTAACGTTTTAAATCACTAATATTGACGTGCAGCGCCCCTGCAAACAGCAGCATAGAGAGCATGCCATCGAGCAATACTTCCGTAAAATCAAGCTGCTCTAAGAGGCTGACTTCATAATCAATGAGCTGATC
>NZ_JBEOPQ010000481.1:0-275 GCF_040310285.1 Pseudomonas sp. HY2-MNA-CIBAN-0224
GTATCAGACAATAGGCATTATTTGGGTATTATAAGGAAAATTTCATGCATTTATTATGGGTATAATAGCAAAATGCAAAAAATGCTAACATAGTGTTAGCCTTTTTTTAAATATTTATTGGAATTAATATAAGCTATTAAGCACCTTTCTTGCTACGACCATGACGCTTTCGTTCACTTTCAGTTAAGTAGCGCTTACGGATACGTATCGCTTTTGGTGTTACTTCAACCAATTCATCATCTTGAATAAATTCAAGCGCTTGCTCAAGAGTAAAC
>NZ_JBEOPQ010000482.1:0-275 GCF_040310285.1 Pseudomonas sp. HY2-MNA-CIBAN-0224
GCTGTGTCTATTTGGAACGAGTTGTATTTTAACACCCCAATGGGCGCAACCAATCTCAATCACGCTCGCGACGGCCGCTGGGTCGACGGTAAACTTACCGCTATGGGCTTCCCGCCACTGGCGATCGATATTCTCGCTAAACGCGCCCACGACATGGGCTTAGTGGTTGGCGTAATGGGCCATGCCTTTAATCGCTGGGCTTGGGCCGAAGCTGATTTTGAGATCCTTGGCACCAAAGAACGCATTGCACTGGATGCGTTGGCGCTGCAATACGG
>NZ_JBEOPQ010000483.1:0-275 GCF_040310285.1 Pseudomonas sp. HY2-MNA-CIBAN-0224
GTATGTTAAAAATGAATATATTCGCTATAAAAAGAATCCAGTCTATTGGGGACCCACGGTTGAGATAGACCAATTGGTGTTTGATATTACCCCAAGAAGCACCGCGCGCATTGCCAAATTAATCACCGGAGACTGCAGTGTTTCATCATTGCCCAAAGCGGGTGAGCTTGCAGTACTTAACCAACATAAGGATATTATTGTCGATACCAAACCCGGACTGAACGTGGCATTTTGGGCATTTAACACCCAAAAACCGCCATTAGATGATGTTAGGG
>NZ_JBEOPQ010000484.1:0-275 GCF_040310285.1 Pseudomonas sp. HY2-MNA-CIBAN-0224
CCATAGACAGACATCAGCAAGCCAGCTAGTGGCATCGCAATTAACAAAGCATAGAGCGCAAAATGAGACAGCTTTGATATTAACAGCTGCCATTTTGGCATCGGTAACGCTGGAGGTGCTTTGGTAAAGATGCGATTAATAACCCGCGCTATCATCCAACATAATAAGCTTATGCCAAACGCCTTATGCAAACCAATATAGAGATTGCTATCAAGATTTTGGTATAACAGGATCATGATCCACGTTACCAGTAATAAAACCGCACTGATCCAGTG
>NZ_JBEOPQ010000485.1:0-275 GCF_040310285.1 Pseudomonas sp. HY2-MNA-CIBAN-0224
GTTGATGTGTATCTCCGTCATAGCGAGCGTTATTGGGATGCTATCACCAATTGTCGTAAGCCGATTATCGCGGCGGTAAATGGCTATGCCCTTGGCGGTGGCTGTGAGCTTGCTATGCATGCCGACATCATCGTCGCTGGCAAGTCTGCTAAGTTTGGACAACCAGAAATCAAAATCGGACTGATGCCCGGTGCAGGAGGTACGCAGCGTTTGTTTCGCGTGATTGGCAAACATAAAGCCATGAAGCTGATACTAACAGGCGACATGATAAGCGC
>NZ_JBEOPQ010000486.1:0-275 GCF_040310285.1 Pseudomonas sp. HY2-MNA-CIBAN-0224
CTTCAAGGGGATTCATGATTTTCATGGCTTCGATAATACCAAGCGTATCGCCCGCTTGCACTTTTTGTCCGACCTTCACAAACGGCGGATCATTCGGGCTAGGGGCTGAATAATAAACACCGACCATTGGCGACGTCTCAACGCTACCAGCTTTTACCGCCGGTTTAGCGTCAGCTGCGATAGGTGCTACTCCAGCAGCAGGCGCAGCCATCATGGTTGGCGCTGGCGTATCGTAGTGCCGCGTTAGGCTAATATGCTCATCATCTGAACTGATT
>NZ_JBEOPQ010000487.1:0-274 GCF_040310285.1 Pseudomonas sp. HY2-MNA-CIBAN-0224
CCTCAAGACATCGATCGTAATTTAGCGGAAGCGTATAATTTAGCGCGTCCACAGGGCGCACTACTTACCCGCGTCTCACCAGACTCGCCTGCCCAAAAATCAGGTCTACAAGCAGGCGACATCATTTTGCAATACAATAATGTGCAGATTATGCGTGCTGCAGATTTATTGAACCTGATCAATCGAGCGCGACCCAATGATCCGTTCAGCGCCCAGATTCAGCGTGATGGCAAGCAAATGCTCGTAAAAGGCAAGCTCACTTATGCGCCAAATG
>NZ_JBEOPQ010000488.1:0-274 GCF_040310285.1 Pseudomonas sp. HY2-MNA-CIBAN-0224
TTGCTGCATTCCGTGCTGTTGATGCCAAAGGGTGGGGGCGTATCGATGCTATGCAGGACGAAGCAGGTAACTTTTGGTTGCTTGAGATTAATACCGTCCCGGGCATGACCAGTCATAGTTTGGTACCGATGGCAGCTAAGGCGCGTGGTATGGATTTCGATACGCTGTGCTGGCACATCCTTACGCAAACATTATAAACAATTGGTAGATTCAGCTTAAATGTTCTTGTCTGGCTTAATATTCATAACGCAGTTTGTGATAATCGCTATTGATA
>NZ_JBEOPQ010000489.1:0-274 GCF_040310285.1 Pseudomonas sp. HY2-MNA-CIBAN-0224
GGTTTACATCATTTCACCTAAGTCAAAACAGCATTTTACTAAACGTATTGAATGCCTTAGAGGGTTTTATAATGAAGGTTGATCCAAATAAAGAGAAAGCACTTGCCGCCGTTTTAAGTCAGATTGAAAAGCAATTTGGTAAAGGCTCAATTATGAAGTTGGGCGAAGATCGCACAATGGATGTTGAAACTATCTCTACCGGTTCACTTTCATTGGATGTCGCTCTAGGTGCGGGTGGTTTGCCACTGGGACGTATCGTTGAAGTCTACGGCCC
>NZ_JBEOPQ010000490.1:0-274 GCF_040310285.1 Pseudomonas sp. HY2-MNA-CIBAN-0224
GTCCTGATAATGAATGGGGTGATGCGCCCGATCATAATAGGAATGTTCCTGCCAATTTGCCATGGGTGCTGCTCAGTCTCAGTGAGTTACTTGATGTGCCACCAGCTCGTCTTGCTGAGCAACTATGGCAAAATAGTTGCGATGCCTTGCGCACGCAATGGCTGTATCCTAGGCAGTCATAAAAGCTACTGTTGTTCAAAGTAAAATGATATCGCCAAAAGTAAAATAGTACAGAATAAAATAAGAGCAACATAAGTTATCGTTGATTATATAC
>NZ_JBEOPQ010000491.1:0-274 GCF_040310285.1 Pseudomonas sp. HY2-MNA-CIBAN-0224
CTCATGAACGAGTTTTTGCAGATAACACATCCGAATTATTAAAGTATACTATAATAGAAAAGATCTGAATCACCTCTTCTGCATCATCAACATTTATATCTTTTTTCAAAACAAGAACCTCGAAGGTTTTAAACGACTCATTACCTTCCTTATCCTTAATTAATTTTTTAGCAGTAGTTTGATAATAATGCTCTAATATAAATATTTTGTGTTGTTGCATAGAAGGTGAAACAGTTAGGTCATCAAGCTTAGCTAAATCAAGTGTCGTTGGGCA
>NZ_JBEOPQ010000492.1:0-274 GCF_040310285.1 Pseudomonas sp. HY2-MNA-CIBAN-0224
GTCGACGGTGGTCGGTGTGTTCGCAGACTTATGGATGATGTCGCTGGGCTTCACAGACAAGGTTTGCGTTGTGGTTTTATCAGTCGTCGCCGTGGCAGAAGTTTTACTAGTGGACGCGCTAGTCGCTGGTAACGGCGCAGCATAAGCCGAAAACGCCGCCAACGGTATAATAATCGCTAGGGCAATGCCAGTATGCTTAATAAGCCCATTCATAAATATGCGCTCCGGTATTTCTTTATATGAGGTCGTCGTCAATGATAAATCATCTGTGTTT
>NZ_JBEOPQ010000493.1:0-274 GCF_040310285.1 Pseudomonas sp. HY2-MNA-CIBAN-0224
GTGTCAATGTGATCAAACGCTCGGGTTTACAGCTCTTTACAAAAGGTCTGTTGCCTGAGCGTTTTGCTTTGGTTAATCTGCTATACACATCTTATGATTACGCGAAATTTGGTTAGTAGCTGACTCAACGCGAACTCATGTTTTATTTAAACAACTGAGACAAGATAATAATGAAAAAGTCTTCTGTATTATTCGCACTGGTTGCGGCAGGCATGGCAACATCAGTTTATGCGGCTGAGCCCGCAGCCTTTAATGTTCAGCAACTGGTTAATTT
>NZ_JBEOPQ010000494.1:0-274 GCF_040310285.1 Pseudomonas sp. HY2-MNA-CIBAN-0224
CCCTCTATGAGCATGAGCGTTTAGTGATGGCTCATGCATGTCTATCTATGGATAAATTTGAGATTACGTAAATAATAGGTTACTCTTAGTGCACGAACATGTTACATACATTTAACATGGCTGTAGTTTTATTTATCAATAGTAAGTAATTTTCGTTGATTATAACGAATAACTTTATTTGAGATGATGAACACGGACAATGCGTCACATGCGATGATTGGATAAAACGCTATCCAAAACGTTGCTTATTTCAGCTGATAAAGCTGTCTAAATT
>NZ_JBEOPQ010000495.1:0-274 GCF_040310285.1 Pseudomonas sp. HY2-MNA-CIBAN-0224
TAACAAAAACTTTAAGACTACGCCTTCAGGGCTCTCAAATATCTTGCCAATCAATATAAACGCGCCTATGAATGCCAGCACTGATAAGATAAATAGGAATAATATTCTAATATTATCATTACGTGTCTGCACTGCTGAAGCCACTTTATTGACTATTTTAGGTTGGTTCAAAATAAAATAGACTAACAAAAATGGGGCACATGCCATTACAATCAAGAAGTACGTATTTATCGTGGGCAAATATTCAACAGGTATTAACGTTAAAGGTATATTT
>NZ_JBEOPQ010000496.1:0-274 GCF_040310285.1 Pseudomonas sp. HY2-MNA-CIBAN-0224
CAATAATCTGTTGCAAATCAACCATGTCAATCATGTATTGGCAGCAAAAGTGGGCGACACGCTGAAAATCGGGCAACTCGGTGGCAATCTTGGTACGGCGATTATTGAGGAGATTGCTGCTCGCTGTATTCAGCTAGGTGATGTCCAATTGTCAGTTGTGCCACCTGCTAAGTTAAATCTGACTGTTATCTTGGCATTGCCACGTCCAAAAGTGCTGCGCCGCTTGATAATGGATATGACGGCGCTTGGTGTGCGTGATATTATCCTTATCAAT
>NZ_JBEOPQ010000497.1:0-274 GCF_040310285.1 Pseudomonas sp. HY2-MNA-CIBAN-0224
GCATGGGTTGGATCGATATTATAGGTGGTAGCTTGACTACTAGTGATACCTAAAGCAAGCAATAGAAGCGCTGCCAGAGGCTTACGATAAGATAAAACGACGGGTGGTAGTGAGAATCGACGCATAACGACATTCCTTTGTAGCGGTCTATGGTAGGTCAATCACGTCCGCTGTGATCAACAACTTTGTCCATATATAATGACGCTAAGACCCTATTTAAGCAATAAATATTGTCTTGCGCCATCATCATGTCATCATTCACGACCTATTAATG
>NZ_JBEOPQ010000498.1:0-274 GCF_040310285.1 Pseudomonas sp. HY2-MNA-CIBAN-0224
GCAATGTACATTGCTGGTCATGAAGACCGTGGTACAGGTATTTTTGAGGGTAATAGCGGTAACAGCCAAGATGAACCTAATACTTATGATGTGCTCAGTGCGGGTGGCTATTATGAATATGGAGCAAAGACGACTCCAGCAAGGGTAAGAGTTAATGCTAAATACTTTAGCAAGGAATACAGTAATTTTGAAACAGTTACCCAATATCGTAATTATGAAAACACTACTTTAGGGACTACACTTTATTATGATACCCATTCAGCAACCAGTATTT
>NZ_JBEOPQ010000499.1:0-274 GCF_040310285.1 Pseudomonas sp. HY2-MNA-CIBAN-0224
GTATAGGAATCATATAGTCAATTCGACATAAAATCGATACGCTAATATTACCAGTGCTACTGGTATAAATTTTACTTGCGTGCTGTGTCTGCGCTGACAGAGGCTGCGCAAAATTCATCCCAGCAGCACTGTATTTTTTTATAGTGATTCAACTATATTTTAAATAAGTGATGCCTTAAAACACCCTTAAACATTCATTATTAATAGATGTTTAAGGGTTATGACCTATTTGCAAGGAGGAGCGAGACATGGGTGAGTACAAGAAGTATTGGTT
>NZ_JBEOPQ010000500.1:0-273 GCF_040310285.1 Pseudomonas sp. HY2-MNA-CIBAN-0224
CTTCCATACAGTAAATAGCTGGAATATCTGAACGTTGCTCAGCCAATTTACTTTGTCGTTTCTTTTGTACTTGCTGGCGCTTGGCTAGGCCCCATACCAGTAGCGGCTGCTGATAATTAACACGCAAGTGATCAGGATGCAGTAAATTTTTGAGGCGTGGCTTGGGTTTTACAAACAAAGTGGTACGAGGTAGATGGACAAAAGCTTTCACAAAGGGCAGTTTCCAACGGCTAAACTCATATACCGTTAAATTACCCTCAAGACGTCCTTGCC
>NZ_JBEOPQ010000501.1:0-273 GCF_040310285.1 Pseudomonas sp. HY2-MNA-CIBAN-0224
GGGCTACTGCGGTTGCTGCGCGTCATGTCTGGTTACAACACTTGCCCGCTGACCAAGTCCCTTCTTGTGGTCCGGGATTAGACTATTGGCTCGACACCTTACCAATGAAGCAAGTCTTGAATGAAGTGTTTGCTGGTTCTGGTGAGTGTGCTGAGATTGCTTGGCGATTTATGGGCTTGAGTATTCCTGAGCAATCACTGATTCTTTTTAGCATTCTATTGATAGTGCATGTAATAATATTATGGCGCATCGTACGCCCTGCTACCCCTATTC
>NZ_JBEOPQ010000502.1:0-273 GCF_040310285.1 Pseudomonas sp. HY2-MNA-CIBAN-0224
GCTATAACCCGCATCTTTAGCGGCCTTTTCTATTGCAGCAGCGCCACCGAGAACGATTAAATCTGCAAGCGATACTGTGCTTTTACTTAATAAGCTGTCGTTGTAGTCTGCTTGAATCGCTTTTAGTGTTTTAATCACTTTAGCGGTTTCAGCAGGGTTGTTTATCGGCCAGTCTTTTTGAGGTGATAGTGCAATACGTGCACCGTTTGCTCCACCGCGCATGTCCGAATGGCGGTAGCTTGCCGCAGAGGCCCAAGCCACACGCACTAGCTC
>NZ_JBEOPQ010000503.1:0-273 GCF_040310285.1 Pseudomonas sp. HY2-MNA-CIBAN-0224
GGTCTAGGTCTGGCTATTGTTGATCGTATCGCCCACTTGCATCATGGTACGGTTGAGGCCATCAATCATCCTGATGGCGGCCTACAAGTCTGTGTGCGTATTCCCCTATTATCCAAGGTGGCAGGAGAGCAAACACTAACAGAAAATATAGAAGCAGCTCATTCAGACAAAGCAAAAATGGCAGATCATATACCTAATAAAGAAGCTGAAAAAAGACGATGGCAAAATCGTCTTTAAAGTCGCTGTAACTATTTAACTGTCTCAGTATTTAAG
>NZ_JBEOPQ010000504.1:0-273 GCF_040310285.1 Pseudomonas sp. HY2-MNA-CIBAN-0224
TACTAGAGGTGTATGCCAACATTGAGAATGGCGCAACCGTTGTCCTAAAATAGTTTAGTTTAACAAAATGCTCAATGAAAAAAAGACCCTGTTAAGAGGGTCTTTTTTTATGACTGAGTTTCACTCAATTTTTAGATACTTACTATCAGAGAGCAGCAAAACAGCTTCCTAAAGCAGCGTCTTATTGGCGCTTTTCTTATGATACATCCACGCTTACTCTACAAAGTAAGCTTTCCGTATTTAACGTGCCAATGTAAAGTAACGGTATAAAAT
>NZ_JBEOPQ010000505.1:0-273 GCF_040310285.1 Pseudomonas sp. HY2-MNA-CIBAN-0224
TGGCCCGTATTTTTTTTTTGTCGTTTGCCTGGATTACCCCAGATAACCTCTAAGGTGGTACCTTCGATAGCATACTCAGTTTCAATAACCGCCAAAGAAATCATACGACGGTAATAAAACGAATAAATACGTCCGCTTGAAATACCTATACTGCGATTATCGATCTGTACCTCATCTGCCACAACAATAGAACTCTGCGTTGTCCAAATAGGATTGGCTGGGAATTCCATGAACTCAAAAGACTCACCAGACTCAAAATAAGAGGCATAGATA
>NZ_JBEOPQ010000506.1:0-273 GCF_040310285.1 Pseudomonas sp. HY2-MNA-CIBAN-0224
CATGGGCAGTCGTCGCTGTTGACGTGAATCGGTATCTTGGTAAAACTGAGAAAGTCAACGTAACGTTACCTAGTCGATTGATTCACTTAATTGATGCTAAAGTTGCCAGTAATAAAGAGCGCTATAGAAGTCGTAGTGCCTATCTATCGAACCTAGCAGAAAAAGATTTGATTATGACTGACGCTTAACCGATAAAAAACCGACTCGATTGAGTCGGTTTTTTATTTCTTTTATTATATCTAGGTTTTTAAGTTACAACTGCGTATGCAAACC
>NZ_JBEOPQ010000507.1:0-273 GCF_040310285.1 Pseudomonas sp. HY2-MNA-CIBAN-0224
GCTTACTGCCGCCCAATCGTATTCAAATGATTAAAATCGTTATTGTGTCATCGTTATTATAACAATGCGTAGGAAACTACTGTCGATACTTTTCAATCTCATTATAAGGGGCGATTTACCGATAAGTAAAACCTATTTATAAGGCTAATGTTGCCATTGTTACAAAAACTTCTCTATATTTTGTACTTATACCCTATGATTCATAGGATTCTGCCCTCTAGAATAGTCTTAAAATTGGGTATAAAATAGGCTGATAGCGTAGCAATAATAAGT
>NZ_JBEOPQ010000508.1:0-273 GCF_040310285.1 Pseudomonas sp. HY2-MNA-CIBAN-0224
GTGTACTAGTATTTTAGATGTAATTATCGGTAATAACAAAAACTCACTTAATGAATATTCTACAAGTGTTTCAAGGGCTGACATACTTAATACGATCAACCAATTAACTCCATTAAAGTTTGAAAAATTTGTATTACTACTTTTATCAAATGTACTCAAACAAGAAAATATAAGAGCAGACGTTTCATATCAGCATACAGGCCAGACAGCAGATGGGGGCATTGATGGCACGGTGATAGTCAACACGAGACTTAAAGGCAGCCAAGAATATTG
>NZ_JBEOPQ010000509.1:0-273 GCF_040310285.1 Pseudomonas sp. HY2-MNA-CIBAN-0224
GTTTAGCGTTTTATGAATAAAAGCGGAAAAATGCATTTTTTAGCGAGGAATAAGCAATAAATCACTAAAATTTATATAAAATCAGTAACTAATGATGCTTTTTCCCCAGTAGACTTGCAATTTTCATTTATTTCGCTATTTTAGATGAACAATGTTTTATTTGCCTATGGCAAATAAAAAAATCTGTGACATAATTACGCCGTTGCAAAGGCAGATGCCGTTGCGCTATTTAACAACCTATATTAAGGGATTTACCCATGAATAAGAAAGTAC
>NZ_JBEOPQ010000510.1:0-273 GCF_040310285.1 Pseudomonas sp. HY2-MNA-CIBAN-0224
GTGTAATCCTTCCCTATGTTACTAATCCCTAGTGCGCCGCCGCCAAAGCCATTACTACTCATATACCATCCTCCATATCTATATCAGGCTTGAAGTCAGCAGGGTCTTCACCATAATAAACATGAGCTTGACCCTTAGGCACACCTTCTAAACGAGCAAAGCCATTTTTATCTAAAATGCCTTCTCTGACAGAGCCATCTGCGAACTCGACACGGTAGGGCGCACTGCTTACTGGAGTCTCATCATCGTGTAGATAATTAAGCTCGATAAAGG
>NZ_JBEOPQ010000511.1:0-273 GCF_040310285.1 Pseudomonas sp. HY2-MNA-CIBAN-0224
GGTCTGAAAAGGTCGCCGACAGTGTTGACAGCTCACTTTGAATAGCTGCAAATTGTTCTTGCTCAGCTTTAGGTAGCGCCACGCCTGACATCTCAAAGCTTCTAAGCGCCAACTCAATAGCACGAGCGCGTGCAGGCTCAAGCGCGGCAAAGAACACCTTGTCATTCACAATGGCTTGGTAGCGGCTAAATAATGGCTGATGCTGCCCTACACGAGTGCCATAAGCAGACAGCTTAGGCAACAGCTCATGATGAACATGGCGAATCTCATCAT
>NZ_JBEOPQ010000512.1:0-273 GCF_040310285.1 Pseudomonas sp. HY2-MNA-CIBAN-0224
TCACATAGCGTAGCTAAAAGCTCGAGCTCTGTTAACGAAGGATTAAGAATAAAAGCGGTGTCGGTATTTTCAGGTAATTGCTGCAACAAACAACGTGAAACGGTTGTTTTCCCTGTACCGACTTCCCCCGTCAACAACACAAACCCACCGGTTTCTCCTAGCCCATAAGTTAAGTGTGCTAAGGCCTCGCGATGACGATCGCTTAAGAACATATAATGAGGGTTAGGCGCGATAGAGAATGGATTATCGTTTAATCCATAAAAGGCTTTATAC
>NZ_JBEOPQ010000513.1:0-273 GCF_040310285.1 Pseudomonas sp. HY2-MNA-CIBAN-0224
CTGGCAGTCAGTTGCCCAAGCGAGGCAAGCTTTAACTGTTGAGCGCTGGCTTGCTCACGGCGCAAGTCTTCTAGCAGGATAAGCTTGCTGTTATCTTTTAGCGGGATAATCTGTACGCGTAGCTTGCCGACGACAGAGGCATTTGCGACGGCAGGCAATTCATAAACAAAGCTACGTGATTGCCCTTCAGCGACCGATAAACAAGCATCAAGAAGTTGCAGATGCTGTTCTCTGAGCTGCTGCTGAAAGTCAGCAAGAAGGGCGGCTTCGAGG
>NZ_JBEOPQ010000514.1:0-273 GCF_040310285.1 Pseudomonas sp. HY2-MNA-CIBAN-0224
CTGAAGATGTGAGTTTAATCAAACAAGCCCAAGTTGGTGGGATCATCTTGTTTGGCCGAAATGTCAAGGATGCCGCGCAAGTGCGCGCAATGTGTGACGATATACGCTATCACAACGCCGATATCTTGATCGGTGTTGATCAAGAAGGTGGGCGCGTCGCAAGATTACGTGAAGGTTTTACCCCATTGCCCGCGATGGGGCGACTGGGTGAGTTATTTAATCAAGATCCTAGCCGTGCGCTTAGCTGCGCTTATGACTGTGGCTATCTAATGG
>NZ_JBEOPQ010000515.1:0-273 GCF_040310285.1 Pseudomonas sp. HY2-MNA-CIBAN-0224
GTCCAGGATAGTGGTAATGTTGGTACTTTACTACGCACTGCAGCAGCAGTTGGCATCAAGAACATACTCTGTACCGATGCCACAGCACAAGCATGGTCTCCTAAGACGCTAAGAGCAGGTATGGGTGCGCAGTTTGCCCTAACTATCTATGAAGGTCTCAGCGTGCAAGATATATTAGATTATGTCCAAGTACCCCTATTAGCAACCAGCTCACATACCGATACAGTAATTTACCAACATGACTTAAAAGAACCAATCGCTTGGATTCTGGGT
>NZ_JBEOPQ010000516.1:0-273 GCF_040310285.1 Pseudomonas sp. HY2-MNA-CIBAN-0224
GGCGTGTTCAGTTTAGTAATGCCTTAGGCCCGTACAAAGGTGGCGTTCGCTTCCATCCTACCGTCAACCAATCCGTATTGAAGTTTTTGGGCTTTGAGCAAATCTTTAAAAACGCTTTAACAGGTCTACCAATGGGCGGCGGTAAAGGTGGTGCTGACTTTGATCCTAAAGGTAAATCGGACAGCGAAATCCGCCGTTTTTGTTATGCCTTTATGCGCGAGTTGCATCAGTACGTCAGCAAGGACATTGACGTACCAGCAGGCGATATCGGTG
>NZ_JBEOPQ010000517.1:0-273 GCF_040310285.1 Pseudomonas sp. HY2-MNA-CIBAN-0224
GATATGCCCGTCTCCCCACAGGCGAGAAAGAAAAATCCGGAGCTCCCTGAAACATGGCGCGCCCGTTTTATCGCTTATCAAGAGCCAAAAGGTGAAATAAAAGGATTTGTCACCTCATTGATTGACCCTGTTCAGTATCCGCTGGACAAGCTGCTAAATATCTACTGGCAACGCTGGGAAATAGAAGAAGGATATGGCGAACTTAAGCAAACCCAGCTGCAAAGCAAGGTGACGTTACGGAGCAAATTTGTTGAAGGTGTTAAGCAAGAATTG
>NZ_JBEOPQ010000518.1:0-272 GCF_040310285.1 Pseudomonas sp. HY2-MNA-CIBAN-0224
GTCATAGTACGACCTTATCGGTGACTTATAAAAATAATTTAGCGAGTAACATTCAGCGTTCATCGACGTTGATTAAGGGTAATGTTAGCGCGCATGGCTGCGAACAAAACCCAATATTAATAGAAATAAATAGTGTTAATAATAAATGCTGTCTCTAACAAACTAATCATTTGTATGGAACAATAAAAACAACTCAGTCAGATTGCCTTCGATACTGTTGGCCATCTGTGCCATTTTATCTTGATCCACACGCATTTCGGCCAGCTCTGGAT
>NZ_JBEOPQ010000519.1:0-272 GCF_040310285.1 Pseudomonas sp. HY2-MNA-CIBAN-0224
ATCCCAGCCATTACGAACCTCAAAAGATCGACGCACGACAAAGTCAGATACGAATACAATCATGACCAGTTTGGCCAATTCTGCGACCTGAAAGTTTAAAAAACCTAAATTCAACCAACGCTTAGAGCCATTAATCGGTGTGCCAAACAAAGTTAAAAACAGCAAGCCTCCGGTAATCGCTAGTAGGATAAACTGGGTTTCTGTTTTATATAAGGTTCGTAGGGACACCAAGTAATAAGGAAAAGCAGCGGCGATCAGGCCGATTCCCATAT
>NZ_JBEOPQ010000520.1:0-272 GCF_040310285.1 Pseudomonas sp. HY2-MNA-CIBAN-0224
GGTTGTAAGCTGGTATGAGACACACGGCCAACGTGCCAAAGCTGAGCGAAAATAATACTGCCTTTGGCATGTACCGCCTGCGTGACTTTTTTCCAGCCTTCAATTTGGGCTGGTGAATAAATGCCTGGCGTCCATGCGTAACCTTGACCTCTTGGCTCAATCTGTGTGCCTTCGGTCACCATAAAGCCTGCCGAGGCGCGCTGTGCATAATAGCTTGCCATTAAGTCATTAGGGATGTTGTCAGGTTGCGTGCTACGAGAGCGCGTCAACGG
>NZ_JBEOPQ010000521.1:0-272 GCF_040310285.1 Pseudomonas sp. HY2-MNA-CIBAN-0224
AATTGGTTCTCTTCTTCCAAAAATCCAATATAAGCCGTACTCGCAGTGCCTTGTTTGGCACGTCCAGCATTGGCATTAGCCGCAGGAAGAATTTGTAAGGTAATACTTTGACGTTTTAGCTGTTCTTGCAAGGCTTTTTGCTCGTCATTCATTGACTCAAGCCGCTGTTGCTGTTGCTCTAGTTGCGCTTTTAGGTTTTGTAAATCTTCATTCATTGCCGTGCTTTTATGGCTAATAACGTCTTTCATGCTATCGATGACGGAAGCTTCGTT
>NZ_JBEOPQ010000522.1:0-272 GCF_040310285.1 Pseudomonas sp. HY2-MNA-CIBAN-0224
CTTTTAGCTTCAGAAAAAATTGATAATGAAATTAAGAAGTCAATTATAAATAGTATAAGATCTAAAGATAAATTCGGAATAGTTAATTACCAAGATAGTAATTATAAAAATATAGAAATACCGTTAAGAGAGTTAATTAATAAAGATAAAATAGAAAAAGCTTATCAGTTACTAGAAAGTAACTTTAAGAAATTAACCATAAAAGACTACCTATTTAACTTGCACACATTGTTTTTAGTGGATCAGGAAAAATTTATTCCAGAGGTTTACGG
>NZ_JBEOPQ010000523.1:0-272 GCF_040310285.1 Pseudomonas sp. HY2-MNA-CIBAN-0224
GCTCACGCCGCTCGGCGACGTGGCCGGCCTGTCGCCGGAGACGACCGTCGTGCCGTCCGGGCGCGAACATGTCTTTCCGGTGGGCGAAGGACTGTTCGGCCGCGTGCTCGACGGGCTCGGCCGGCCGCTCGACGATCGCGGGCCGGTGACGGGCGCCGCGTGGGTGTCGACGCAGCAGGACCCGCCGAACCCGCTCGCGCGCAAGATGATCGACCCGCCGTTTCCGACCGGCGTGCGCGTGATCGACGGGCTGATGACGCTCGGCATCGGGC
>NZ_JBEOPQ010000524.1:0-272 GCF_040310285.1 Pseudomonas sp. HY2-MNA-CIBAN-0224
TCATTGGGTGCCGCATACAGCACTGGCGCACTACTGATGCTCAGCGTAAATAGTAATACTGATAAGATTGCTTTTGAATGATTCATCTAATCTATACCACCTCAAGTGCCGTTTTTGCTGAATGCATAGTTGCTATGTTAATTAATACTACATTAATTGTTGCTACGTTAATGACTACTAAACTTCTCTGCTGACTCATCTGCTATGTTTTAAGCATTAACGCCAAAAGCAAATCGGCAAACACCGCTTTACCTCAATCATCACTTATCTAT
>NZ_JBEOPQ010000525.1:0-272 GCF_040310285.1 Pseudomonas sp. HY2-MNA-CIBAN-0224
TTTGCTATATTTTTCAATCTCAGCAATCAAACGCTCTTCTGGCAACGGATAAAGCTGCTCAATACGTACAATAGCCACATGCTCTAGACCCAATGCACGGCGCTGCTCTAACAAGTCATAATAAACCTTGCCGCCACATAGCACCATACGAGTTACTTTATCTGCATTGTGATCATCCATCTCTGAGATAACCGTCTCAAACTTACCAACGGCCAACTCTTCTAGATTTGACGTGGCAAGCTTATGACGTAGCAAGCTCTTCGGTGACATGA
>NZ_JBEOPQ010000526.1:0-272 GCF_040310285.1 Pseudomonas sp. HY2-MNA-CIBAN-0224
GTTCATGATGTATCGACAAAGGTGATCTGGTCATCAACAGATCTCTTAGTAGCAACGATAGATACTAACGGTCTTGCCACTGGTATTGATGCAGGTTCGTCGCTTATTACGGCAACCTTAGACACGATATCCGATGATAGCAACTTGACTGTCATAAATGCGACGCTGGATTCAATTACAGTAACGCCGAGTGATCCGATAATTTCTAACGGTAATACGAAACAGTTCACTGCTACAGGAACTTATTCTGACACTAGCGAAATTAATATCAC
>NZ_JBEOPQ010000527.1:0-271 GCF_040310285.1 Pseudomonas sp. HY2-MNA-CIBAN-0224
GGTCAAGGTGATCCGTTGACCAGCGTGCTCAAACCGCCAGCAGGTGCAAGTTTTGAGCAGTTGCTCACAGGCAAAGATGATGAGCGTATCATCCTCGCCAGCTCCGCAGGTTATGGCTTTATCAATACAATCGGCAACCTCGATAGCAACCAAAAAGCGGGTAAAAATATCATTAACTTCGCTAGTGATAAAAGCTTGCTTCCCGTCGCTCGGATCGATGCGCCAGTCGAGAATACTGCCAATAGTGAAGATAATGACAATACTATTAAGC
>NZ_JBEOPQ010000528.1:0-271 GCF_040310285.1 Pseudomonas sp. HY2-MNA-CIBAN-0224
TCGTTGGACCAGTAGAGCCAAAACAGCTGCCAATATTATTGAGGCATACCACATAAAAGCGGTTGGTATCGATGGCTTTATTGGGGCCAATCATATTGTCCCACCAGCCGGCCTTTTTATCATCGGCACTGTGCAAACCTGCTGCGTGATGGCTGCCGGACAAGGCATGACAGATTAATATGGCATTTGATTTGTCGCTATTAAGAGTGCCATAAGTCTCTACCATTAAGTCAAATGAGGGCAGGGTGCGGTTGCACTCCAAGGTCAAGGG
>NZ_JBEOPQ010000529.1:0-271 GCF_040310285.1 Pseudomonas sp. HY2-MNA-CIBAN-0224
TCATTGACCACACTACGCATGGTTTCTGTCGCATAGTATTTTGCCATTGCAGTCATTACTGATGGCGTACCACCTTGGTTAAGACCACAGGTAACTAAGTGGCGAAAGGCTTCTAGCATATAAGTATTACTGGCCATACGACTCGTAGCGTCTTGCACGCCTTCAAATTTACCGACTGAGATTTTGAACTGTTCACGAACCTTGGCAAACGCGCCAACAGACAGATAAGTCATCTCACTGGCTGAGGTAGATAACGCTGGTAAGGAGATAC
>NZ_JBEOPQ010000530.1:0-271 GCF_040310285.1 Pseudomonas sp. HY2-MNA-CIBAN-0224
GTTGAGCGGTGCGCCCTCTTGAATACGTTCAGCGAGATCAGGGTTGGCAATATAATCCCGACCGAATGCTACCGCATCGATATAGCCTGCTTTGATGTTCTTCTCAGCTTTGTCCGCATCATAGCCACCAGCGGCAATAATCAGTTGACCAAAAGCATTACGTACGTTTTGGCGGAACTCATCGTTATAAGGCGTACCCCCTGCCCAGTCTGGCTCTGACAGATGCAAATACATTAGACCACGCTTGTTGATTTGCTCAATCAGCCAAATG
>NZ_JBEOPQ010000531.1:0-271 GCF_040310285.1 Pseudomonas sp. HY2-MNA-CIBAN-0224
TACTGATAGATCAAGAATGGACGCGCCCATTCCGTGATTTGTTGATACCAAGCTCGCAATTGGACATTGCCAGTATGGCGATACAGCTGCATATCGTGGCGACCAGTGTGGTGGCGTTATTAGCTGGCGGGCTGTTAGGCGTGGTCAGTATCTTGCTACAGCAATTGGTAAAAAACCCTTTAGCATCCGATACGACGCTAGGGGTGGGCGTTGGTGCGCAGTTGGCTATGCTCATCGTCACGTTGTTTTTGCCGAGCTTGGCCATTTATGG
>NZ_JBEOPQ010000532.1:0-271 GCF_040310285.1 Pseudomonas sp. HY2-MNA-CIBAN-0224
CGTATAGACAAGATTTTGTGCCCTAGTCAAACCTTGTTTTATCTTCACCATATTCTCTGCGCTATCTTTTAATAAGACTTCTTTAATTGACTCTACTTCTAAAGTACTAATAGTAGTATCTTTCACAATGAATGCCCTGTAACTGATGTAAAAAATATATCTATGACTCATTAATTTGTAAATTATGTTATGCTTTAATTATTGATATAAATGCATTATGAATTTTCACATTTGTACTATTCCAAGCTCTCACACCTACGCGCATCTTTAT
>NZ_JBEOPQ010000533.1:0-271 GCF_040310285.1 Pseudomonas sp. HY2-MNA-CIBAN-0224
TGGTGATGGTGTTGTTGGGTGCCATTTATGCCGTACAACTTCAGCTCATTGGCCTTGAGCTGGGTCTTATTATCGGCATGGTTGCGGGTATTGCTAGCTTCGTGCCTTATCTGGGCTTCGGTATTGGCTTCATCGCTGCTATTATTGCGTGTTTGTTCCAGTTTGGCTTAGATTGGACGTATTTATCCTTAATCGTTGGCGCATTTTTAATCGGTCAAGCGGCAGAAGGCTACATCCTACAGCCTTTATTGTTGGGCGATAAGATCGGATT
>NZ_JBEOPQ010000534.1:0-271 GCF_040310285.1 Pseudomonas sp. HY2-MNA-CIBAN-0224
GTCATATTTACACTGGGACTGGGTTTATTGGTGCTACTCCCTATAGGGGTGATCACTTATTACACCAGCTACCGTGACGTTTGGACCGATCAGCCATTATCCGCAGTGTAATTTAGGTTTGATAAAACCTTAAAAACTAAGAGTCTTTTATGAGATGAAAAAATCCCGCTCGATGCATGATATCGGGCGGGATTTATATGCTTAAATAGATTATTTAAAAATCATCATCGTTACTACGTTCAGCAGCTTCTTTATCGGCGATATCAGTAAT
>NZ_JBEOPQ010000535.1:0-271 GCF_040310285.1 Pseudomonas sp. HY2-MNA-CIBAN-0224
GTGTTGGTGTGTGTCACCACTTTCACAATCGGTTTGCTTGAGCAGCTGCACAGCATCATCAGGCAAATCAGTATTAGCCCATGTTTTAGTTGGCTCATGGTGTGATGTCCTTAGCTGATCAGCTCGTGCTAGTTTGTGGTTTAATGCCGATTCAAGCTCGGCCAGTTGCTTGCGGTGCGAGGTGTTTAGCTGGGTAATAATGCGGTGTTCACGTTCAAGTAATTTAATCCGTTCATCTTTGTTGTCGTTGCTGCTCAGTAACGCATCCACG
>NZ_JBEOPQ010000536.1:0-271 GCF_040310285.1 Pseudomonas sp. HY2-MNA-CIBAN-0224
GCTCATCACAAATCTCGCGTAAGGCTTTGGCAAATGATGGCGTCACTTGATGGAAACCACCCTCGCCTTGTACTGGCTCGATAATCATCGCCGCCACTTCACTTGGATCGATATCCGCTTGAAAGATCATCTCAAGGCTATGCAGGGCCTGCGCCTCTGTGACGTTCAGTTCTTCTGCTGGGAATAACGCATGAAACACAGGGCCTGGCATCGGACCAAAGTTCTTTTTGTACGGCAATACTTTACCCGTCAGACTCATGCACATTAAGGT
>NZ_JBEOPQ010000537.1:0-271 GCF_040310285.1 Pseudomonas sp. HY2-MNA-CIBAN-0224
GGTATATGGTCATTGGTAACCCAGCAGCAGGTAAAAGCTCGGCGGTACTTCACTCTGGGCTAAAATTCCCGTTTATGGAAAAAACCAACAAGCTGTCGGTACAAGGTGTCGGCGGTACTCGTAACTGTGATTGGTTTTTTTCTACCGAAGGCATCCTACTCGATACCGCAGGACGCTACTCTGCATACGAAGATGACCGCTCAGACTGGCTGTCGTTTTTAAACCTATTGAAGAAGAACCGCCCCAAAGCGCCTATCAACGGTATTATTAT
>NZ_JBEOPQ010000538.1:0-270 GCF_040310285.1 Pseudomonas sp. HY2-MNA-CIBAN-0224
GTGCAGGCTCACGCACTTGCAAGTCAGCGTAGACCTCCATGTCAGCTAAGATATTGGCGCGCTCATCAAGGATATTAATCAGTGGTAAGTTATGACGACGACCAAGTTCATAGTCATTAAAGTCATGGGCTGGGGTGATTTTTACGCAACCCGTACCAAAGTCTTTTTCGACATAATCATCAGCGACGATAGGCACGACGCGACCCGTAATTGGTAAGGTAATCGTTTTACCAACCAAATGCGCATAACGCTCATCGCTCGGATTAACTG
>NZ_JBEOPQ010000539.1:0-270 GCF_040310285.1 Pseudomonas sp. HY2-MNA-CIBAN-0224
ATATTGTTGTTGCTATTGATATCTTTGCTATCAATATCGCTCAAACGGCTCCTTACTTATCTGTCCGTAACTCTTCATCAATAAAAGAGGTTTGCTCTTCTTCACTCAGTTTTTCGGGAGTATCAACATTTTTGTCATCGTTTAGATTTTTTTCGATTTGTTGATTATCGGCCTGCTCTGCTGCTTTTTTGATGTCTGAAGTATCGTTGTTAGTATTACTCATGGTGCAATTCCTATTATTATTTTTTAGTGAACCAATATTCATCTATG
>NZ_JBEOPQ010000540.1:0-270 GCF_040310285.1 Pseudomonas sp. HY2-MNA-CIBAN-0224
GTTAAATAGTGAGCAAATCGCTGGTATTGCCAACTACGTACGGGTGAATTTTGGCGGTCTTGCTAGCAGTAATGTGAGTGCTGATGATGTTGATCGCATCGCAAATACTGGCGTTGATAAGCCTTTCTTGATTAAGTACGCAGGCTTATTGGCGATAATAGGTATTATCGTTGCGATTGCTATCATTGTATTTATCATCCGCGCCATCTTACGCACTAGACGCCGCGCTTAGTTTGACCATGTTTAGATAAATGGTCGAACAAAGAATTT
>NZ_JBEOPQ010000541.1:0-270 GCF_040310285.1 Pseudomonas sp. HY2-MNA-CIBAN-0224
CTATTGAGAATATCACTGACAGCAAAAATCCTGATAGAGCATGGCATACGATTTTAGACGAGCCTGCCTTTGACAGCTTGGTTAAATTGTTAGAGGCTGCACCGCACTTCGTTATTGATACCGAAACGACCAGCGTCTATTGGCGTCAAGCCGAAATCGTCGGGCTGTCTTTTGCCCTGCGAGCGCATGAAGCCTATTATATTCCGCTGACTCATCGTCTGGAAGGTGATGAGCTGACTGCAAAGCAACTTGATCGTGATACGGTATTAG
>NZ_JBEOPQ010000542.1:0-270 GCF_040310285.1 Pseudomonas sp. HY2-MNA-CIBAN-0224
TCAAAAATTATGGCAATACTCTATTGAAGTTCATAAAGCATTCTTTGCCATCAGGGTCGGCGCACCACTGCATTTGGTTGCCATCATGGTTCAAAAACGCTATCAGCGCCTCATCTGTCTGGTCAACCTTATTACCTGAGCAGTCTACTTCATTATTGTCATACACCGTTCTAATGGCAATGACAGGCAAGCCCTCTTCGCGATGAGTGACCAAATAGCGACCGTACGTCCATTCTTTACCGCTGACCGCCCACATCTCATTGTCAGCAC
>NZ_JBEOPQ010000543.1:0-270 GCF_040310285.1 Pseudomonas sp. HY2-MNA-CIBAN-0224
GTTGACAACGGCTTTATCGCAGTAAATGCGCTGCAGCAAAGTGTCTCTCATAATAATGTATTCGCCGTCGGTGATGTGGCCACGCGCGTGGATAAAGATGTCGCGCACTCAGGGGTTCATGCCGTACATGGCGGTGCAGTCGCATCATATAATTTATTAACTTTTATGGTAGATCAAAATAAACCCTTACAAAGCTATCAGCCCAAAAATCGCACTTTGTATTTATTATCTTGTGGCGATAAGTATGCCATTGCCAGTTGGGGCAGTGTG
>NZ_JBEOPQ010000544.1:0-269 GCF_040310285.1 Pseudomonas sp. HY2-MNA-CIBAN-0224
GTTCTTATCAGCACCTTAGGCGGTGTGGATGGCAAATCAATCCGTACGCTGATGGATGATATCAAATCCAAACTGCCTGATAGCGTGATTGTATTGGTTGGTGATAAAGACGATCAGCTAGCCTTAGCCGCAAGTGTCGCAAAGTCTGTCACTGCTAAAGTAAAAGCCGGTGATATCATTCGTCATTTGGCAAGTGAGCTTGGCGGTAAAGGCGGCGGCAAGCCCGATTACGCCCAAGGCGGCGCACCGAAGTCTGGCAACAGTAAAGC
>NZ_JBEOPQ010000545.1:0-269 GCF_040310285.1 Pseudomonas sp. HY2-MNA-CIBAN-0224
GTGCGAGCCAGCAACCGTCTGCGGATTTCGGTACATCAGGACAATGAGCGTTCTGAATTGACGGTTATTGTGGTACAAGACAATTTAGTAAAAGGCGCGGCTGGGCAGGCGGTACAGAATATGAATGTGATGTTTGGGTTTGATGAGTCACAGGGGTTGAATTTTGCGCCGATTGTCCCTTAATCTTACTATCCAACATTGTATTTTTACTGTTAAATCATTCATATTGATGGTGCTAGGTATTGATTATAAATTCCGCTATAATAACC
>NZ_JBEOPQ010000546.1:0-269 GCF_040310285.1 Pseudomonas sp. HY2-MNA-CIBAN-0224
TGCGTCTTGAGCTGACAGCTCATTAGTCCCATGCCTTTCATAAACTTAGACGCTAGGTAGCGCGTCAACCTATTGTCTAAGGTGGAAGTACCAATGCCTAGCGACTGGGAAACCTCAGCAACTTTGCGTTTGTGCTCAACGACTAAGCTAATGGCTTCTAACTTGAATTCTCGGGTGTATTTTTGGCGTTTGGTAGTCATACTAATTATTCTCTTCGGGGTAGTATAACCTTGTATCTTGAATAATCGCTTAATACTATCGATGAAAGT
>NZ_JBEOPQ010000547.1:0-269 GCF_040310285.1 Pseudomonas sp. HY2-MNA-CIBAN-0224
GGATATGACTTTGATTTTCGTGTGATCGCCTTTTGGTATAAAAAGAAAAAACGTATTGGCTATTTGGTTACCAATCTAGCCGGAGAAACAGTTCCAGCCTCAGATGTTGTTGAATTATATCGCCTGAGATGGCAAATATAATGACTCTTTAAAGAGTTAAAATCGTATTGCAACCTAAAGATATTCAGTACAGAGAATAAACCTATTGTCACCATACTTATTTATGCGAGTTTTATTACGGTTTTGCTCAAGCGATTAATGGCTTACAG
>NZ_JBEOPQ010000548.1:0-269 GCF_040310285.1 Pseudomonas sp. HY2-MNA-CIBAN-0224
CTTTTATATATAAAGGATGCGCAAAGTAGTCTTTAACGATCGTAATATTAGGCAAGTTACGCTGCTTTAACGACCATTTAGTAATGGCATCGTACACTGCACCCGTTGAAGTCGCTGAATACTGTGGAAATACGGGTAACATCACAAAGTGGTCAACGCCTTCGCTACGCAGTTTGTCCATCACATCGGGCAAACCTGGATTGCCATAGCTCATTGCAGAATGGACAGAAACACGAAATGGTGCAGCCTGCTCAGCCAAACGCGTATCT
>NZ_JBEOPQ010000549.1:0-269 GCF_040310285.1 Pseudomonas sp. HY2-MNA-CIBAN-0224
GTATAGTGGTTGGGGCCTGACCGATGACAGCGGTGCACCAAAGCGCTTGCTTAAAGTAGTAAAGAAGCGCCGTCAAGCGTTTGCTGCTGCCATGCTGCCGCCTGAAAAATTAACAGAATCAGGGCGACTTTCTAAGTTATTGGCAAAACCATGGAAAATACCTGAACGCCTGCCTAACCAGCGAAACAAACAATCCTCTAATAGCCTTACGGTTACGTTAGAAAGCTTATTTTATAGTGCTTATATCGATTATAGTGCCTATGTAGATC
>NZ_JBEOPQ010000550.1:0-269 GCF_040310285.1 Pseudomonas sp. HY2-MNA-CIBAN-0224
CCCTCTAATCTCATTATCTTTTATATCAATTAAAAATAAATTTTCAAAACCGTGCAGCAAAGAATTAATTATCCATTGTGAATAAAAAGTTTCTCTTTCTGCAAGGGTAAACCATGGCTCTCGAAAGCGGCTAAATGAATATAGATGTTTAGCAGAATCAAGAATTTTCGGCAGTTGACCCTTAGTAGCAATTGTCAAGCTATCTCTCAATAAATCACTATCAGAAAGCTGATACTCAAAATCAAGTTCACCTTCACAATATCTAAAGT
>NZ_JBEOPQ010000551.1:0-269 GCF_040310285.1 Pseudomonas sp. HY2-MNA-CIBAN-0224
TGCAGACCATCTGATTGCGTTTGAACACGAGGCCATACAAGGCTAAAGCAGGCGCCGCCAAGGTTGGCACTGGCGCCGACAAAAGCTTGGCCACCGTGCCAGTACATAATGCGCCGCACAATAGACAGCCCTAACCCGTACCCGCCAGAGGTGCGGGTGCGGCTGTCATCCAGCCGCGAAAATGCAATAAATACCCGATCCCAATCCGAACGCGGTATACCTTGGCCGTCGTCTTCCACATCAATGCGGCAATTATTGGTATCGAGCCG
>NZ_JBEOPQ010000552.1:0-269 GCF_040310285.1 Pseudomonas sp. HY2-MNA-CIBAN-0224
TTACTACTGTACATCAACAAAGATTTAAAAGATTTTTTTAGATGATCAATTCGTTGTTCTGATTTTTGCTCATTTATTTGGAGTTTTACTGCTGATTGGTGAGAGTAGAAGGCAGTCGCTATAGCGATAATAGCTGGTATGAATATTTTTAAAAAATCAATAGAAACGAAGATTGCTAAAAAACGAGACATATTCTTTTACCTTTAATAACTTTGCTAGAGAAGTAAGAATTAATTAAGCTAAATGAACAATTAGAAACTGTTCAATAT
>NZ_JBEOPQ010000553.1:0-269 GCF_040310285.1 Pseudomonas sp. HY2-MNA-CIBAN-0224
AGTCAGGGTTGGGCGCGCCCAGTATCTGATGGACGTATCGTGGTCAAAAAAGATGGCAATTATGGGGTTATCGATACGGCGAATAAGACCGTCGTGTCGTTTTCTGCGTCAATCAGTGATATTTACGATTATCGTGGCGGTGTGACGCAAGTACGTAAAAATCAAGCGACCAGTTGGTTGGATAAAAATGGCAAAGCCACTAGCAATCCAAATGGTAGTAACAGTAATAATGAGCCTTTGTCCTCGAAGCAAACTGCTAATAATAGCTC
>NZ_JBEOPQ010000554.1:0-268 GCF_040310285.1 Pseudomonas sp. HY2-MNA-CIBAN-0224
GTATCATTTTGCTCGATTTACCTGCCGGCGTTGAGTCGCATCATGTTAGCGCCTTGTATTTCAAGCTACTGTACCAGTTAAAAAGTTTTCAATTTTCAGAAGCCTCTTCACAGCTTAATGCTGCTCAAGTGTGGATCCGCGACGAAATAGATGAGATTTCGCGCTTGCAACAGCTAATGTTGCCAGACAAAGGTATCGAACTCAGTTCGGTCAAAATGGCTTATACCTATAAAGCGATGAAAGGCGCCGGAGGCGATTATCTAGATAT
>NZ_JBEOPQ010000555.1:0-268 GCF_040310285.1 Pseudomonas sp. HY2-MNA-CIBAN-0224
GTGTTGTTGCTAACGTATTGAACTAAGATTTAGTGACTGGTTGATCTATACTAGTAGGGTTTATGTTTTAACTTAATCTTGTATCGTTTAAACGGTTACTAAACCTGAAAAGCCGCTCTCTTTATTGAGGGCGGCTTTTTTGTGGGTTACTATAAAGGTAGGTTGGTGTCGAGGGACGAGACCCAACATGATAATCGTGAATGAAAAGTTAATATTACTTTATCGTGTTGAGTGTCGTAAGCTTGACTCAACCTACGAGCTTTAATAC
>NZ_JBEOPQ010000556.1:0-268 GCF_040310285.1 Pseudomonas sp. HY2-MNA-CIBAN-0224
ATATTGTCCCCATTAACCTCTTGATTTGGTTAATTAATAAGTCAGTTGATATCTCATTTTTCTAATGATAGTTTTTAATAGCAGTCACGCTCAGTAATATCAGTTACGCTAAGGAAGCAACCTATGCTACTTAATATGCTTAAATGCAAGTTACACCGTGCCCGTGTTACCCATGCCGAGCTTCATTATGAAGGCTCGTGTGGTATCGATGGTGATTTACTAGATCTGGCTGGTCTACGTGAAAACGAATCTATCGATATCTATAATG
>NZ_JBEOPQ010000557.1:0-268 GCF_040310285.1 Pseudomonas sp. HY2-MNA-CIBAN-0224
CCCTTATCATAGGCGGCGCGTTGACAGCGTTAATGCTAATGGCAGGCTGTAGCCCTACGCAAGCCACACAAGACGACACAGATAAGTCCGCAAGTGCGCAAAAAGACATCAGCCTGCTTAACGTCTCTTACGATGTGTCACGCGATTTTTATAAAGACTACAATGCTTTATTCAGTGCGGATTATCAGGCAACGCATCCAGACAGTAAAATAAATATCAATCAGTCGCATGGCGGCTCAAGCAAGCAAGCCTTGTCGGTTGCCAGTGG
>NZ_JBEOPQ010000558.1:0-268 GCF_040310285.1 Pseudomonas sp. HY2-MNA-CIBAN-0224
GGGTAAGCTCAGCCAATGGACGAAGCCATTTATTACGCTGTTTAGTGATTCTGATCCTGTCACGGCTGGTGGCGATCGAATCATGCAAAAGCTGATACCGGGAACGAAAGGTCAAAACCATACCACAGTTAATAACGCTGGTCATTTTTTGCAAGAAGATCAAGGGGGAAAAGTAGCAGAGCTGCTGGTTGAGTTTATTGCTGATAATCCTCTCAGCAATTATTAATAAAATTTGGTATTTTCTTCGTTATCGCCTACAACATTAGTG
>NZ_JBEOPQ010000559.1:0-268 GCF_040310285.1 Pseudomonas sp. HY2-MNA-CIBAN-0224
GTATAAACCAGAAGCCAATGAGCGACCTTTTTTGACATTGACTGCGATATAGCTGATGGTTGCCGCCTGCGTGACAAACACGCCCGAGGACATAATTGCAAGTCCTACCACAATACCCCAAAGTGGCGTCACAAGGGTCAATAATACCCCAAGCATTGATACAACAACGGCTACCCGAACGGTTCGTGCTGAACCAAATCGTCTTAGCAAGGTAGAGGATAATGGCGTAATGACCACCCCAATTAAATATACCGCAAAAATATTAGCC
>NZ_JBEOPQ010000560.1:0-268 GCF_040310285.1 Pseudomonas sp. HY2-MNA-CIBAN-0224
GCCCTCCATAGAATGGATGTTTGGTGCGACCGAATAAATCTAGAGCAAGTCGACTTTAACGACCGAAAAATACACGCAGACCAAGTGGCCACAGGTCGAGGTGCAGTATTGATTGTGTCGCATTTAGGCAATATGGAATTGTGTCGCGCTATCTCTGTCCACCAGCAAAAGGTGAAAGTGAATGTGATGGTGCTAACCCAACACGCTGAAAATTTTAACAAGGTACTGCAGCAGCTTAATCCACAAAGTAGTCTTAACTTAATCCATG
>NZ_JBEOPQ010000561.1:0-268 GCF_040310285.1 Pseudomonas sp. HY2-MNA-CIBAN-0224
GGTATTGCCTTCCGTAAAGGTGATCCACTAGTTGCCAAATTTAACGCAGCATTGGCAGAGCTAAAAGCCAATGGCACCTATGATCAAATCACTGGCAGCTATTTTGGTACTAGCACAACGGCTGCTGCACAAAAAACAGCCGCTAATGGTAGTGTTGAGCAAGTGGTTGTCGTTGATGAAGGTAATGTCGATGCCAATGCAGTGATTGCTGAAGAAGAACAAACAGAAACGGCAACCAACTAGGACGAGTTTGGCCTAGGGCATGTCC
>NZ_JBEOPQ010000562.1:0-268 GCF_040310285.1 Pseudomonas sp. HY2-MNA-CIBAN-0224
CGCGATCACTGGTAAGCCGATTAAGTTCTTAGGTCGCGGTGAAAAACTAGACGCGCTAGAGCTGTTCCATCCGGAGCGTATCGCCCAGCGTATTCTTGGCATGGGTGACGTCTTAAGCCTAGTCGAAGAAGTTGAACAAAAAATCGATCGTGATAAAGCCGAAAAAATGGCGAAAAAGATGCAAAAGGGCGGCGAGTTCGACCTTGAAGATCTCTTGACTCAGTTCCAACAAATGAAAAGTATGGGCGGTATGGCAGGCTTTTTGGAT
>NZ_JBEOPQ010000563.1:0-268 GCF_040310285.1 Pseudomonas sp. HY2-MNA-CIBAN-0224
GTTTGCGAAGCGTCTCAATTATGCGCATAATAGCCGCATTAGTAGCAACCACAAGTAACTTAAATATGATGAAAATAAAGCCTCTTATTACCGCCATATCTATCGTAGTCGTTAGTGCCAGCGTGAGTGCGCTTGCCGCCACCGCTGATAATACTCGCTCATTGCCAGTACGCACATCCGACTCCATGCCTAGCCTCGCTAAGAAAGTGAGCCTTGATGTGCAAGAGAATCGTAGCCGCTCAGTCGATGGTCGCGCTCCCGCCACTAC
>NZ_JBEOPQ010000564.1:0-268 GCF_040310285.1 Pseudomonas sp. HY2-MNA-CIBAN-0224
GCAGTAATGGAAGCCTCTGGTCTGGTCATGTGGGTTGATGACGAAGAGCATATGCACGCGGTAACGGCAGTTTCAGGCTCAGCACCAGCCTATGTATTTTATTTTATTGAATCGATGGTTGATGGTGCAGTCGCCTTAGGGTTGGATAAAGAGCAAGCCTCAGCATTGGCCATGCAAACCATGTTGGGCGCAGCAAAAATGGCAATGGATAGCGATGATGTACCTGCCGAGTTACGCCGCAAAGTTACTTCACCGAACGGTACGACTC
>NZ_JBEOPQ010000565.1:0-268 GCF_040310285.1 Pseudomonas sp. HY2-MNA-CIBAN-0224
GTGCAGCTGGGGTAGCTGCAGTGGCGACACCTTTTGTCCGTTCTTGGACGCCAAGCGCAAAAGCTGAAGCTGCAGGGGCGGCTGTTACCCAAGATATCGGTTCTATCGAAGATGGACAAATGATTGTCATCAAATATCGTGGTAAACCTATTTATGTGGTTAAGCGCACCGAAGAGATGATCGCAGGATTAGAGTCAGTCAAGCCAATGCTGTCTGACCCTGACTCTAGTGCATCATTACAACCTGAATACTGTGCGAATCCTACGCG
>NZ_JBEOPQ010000566.1:0-268 GCF_040310285.1 Pseudomonas sp. HY2-MNA-CIBAN-0224
CATTTAATGAGGGATGGCATTAAGTGCTGATACACAATGTTATCATTATAGATTGCCTTGTAACATTGTAACGCTATTGTAGCATTAAAACCATTTTAACAGTAAGGTTTTTAACTAAAAAACCCTTAATAATTTTAAGGGAATGAAAGTTTATGGTTTAAATGACAGGTTCATCAAAACATATTTGTTAAACAGTTCTCGTTACTGTAAGTTAGTAGTCAGTTTTTATACGGCTGGTATAAATTAATATAAAGGGACAATTAACGAC
>NZ_JBEOPQ010000567.1:0-268 GCF_040310285.1 Pseudomonas sp. HY2-MNA-CIBAN-0224
CTGGTGGACTGTGCCTACGCAGACAGAGGCTGAAAAAATTATCAACAGACTTGCTATAATATTTTTAAATTTAACTGACTATATATCCATTCATTATCAGTTTTCATACGAATCTTAGTTATGTTAAATTTAAATTAATTTTCACCTATATAATTTAAAAAAATCTGTACGATTTATATTGAAAAAGTCTAACATAAGAGCCAAAGAACCCTTTAAATTACTATCTAAATCTTGAGGTTTAACCAAGTTTTTATCAAAAGCTTTTTCT
>NZ_JBEOPQ010000568.1:0-267 GCF_040310285.1 Pseudomonas sp. HY2-MNA-CIBAN-0224
CGCCCATGATGTCAGAAGCCGAGCGTGACCGTATGCGTGAAGAGCTGCTAAAACTGTTTGACCAAGATGGCGTGGCTCAGTAGTTTCTTGGGTCAGAATAATTGGCGCAAGGGCTCAAAAAGATTATTAGCATAAAAAAAGCGCGTTATCTTATGTAGATAGCGCGCTTTTTATTGATCTTAACGTTTTATAAATGAGAGGTTATTTCTCGATTGGTTCGTGGTTGATATAAATCACCCCTTGCACACGGCAGCAGCAGGGTAGGAT
>NZ_JBEOPQ010000569.1:0-267 GCF_040310285.1 Pseudomonas sp. HY2-MNA-CIBAN-0224
TGGGGGTTATTTAAAATTTTTATGGTATGGAAGGTACCAACTTTGTTGTTTTTTGGGGTAATCCATGCAAACGAAAAAAAAAAAATACGGGCCAAGGTGAGCCGTTTCCCTTATCTTACCCTACCTCGCAACCGTGATATCGATACTAAGGCGTTGCCTTGAAAGGCAATTTGATATCAGCACAGAAAACAAGAAAATATATGAAATGTTGCCTGATGATTATATAAGGTGTTGCTATCCGTTCGCATTAGTCGCTGATAGTTACTT
>NZ_JBEOPQ010000570.1:0-267 GCF_040310285.1 Pseudomonas sp. HY2-MNA-CIBAN-0224
GCCTCTCGATGATTATCATCATTACCATGAATGATTTCGCCATAATCGTACGCCATCTCGATCATATTGTCGCCTTGCTCGCTATCCTCTTCTACCAGCAAGCGCGTGGTACGCCGTACATCAGTGACATACTGACGATTGAGCTGCTGAGCCAGTTTTTTGAGGTTAAATACCGCCAATGCTGGTGCAATTGGCGTGCCCTGATAAATCGTTAAATCTGGCATGAGCTCATGCTTGTCGAGCATTGCTTGGACCTGCTCATTATTC
>NZ_JBEOPQ010000571.1:0-267 GCF_040310285.1 Pseudomonas sp. HY2-MNA-CIBAN-0224
ATCGATAACTGCTATAGATCAGTCCCAATCGACGTAACTGCGGTAGCGGCAGCGTTTCATCTTGCTGAAGATAATGGGTAATGACAGAAACGGCTCTGAGCGCAAATTTCATAAATTGGCCGTAATAAAAAGAGTATTAAGGGGTCTACGGTTGAATGAGACCATGACGAATAGCGAGATGGGTCAACTTCACATCACTATCAACGCCGACTTTTTCATAAATGCGATAGCGATAGGTATTGATGGTTTTGACACTCACAAACAACT
>NZ_JBEOPQ010000572.1:0-267 GCF_040310285.1 Pseudomonas sp. HY2-MNA-CIBAN-0224
GCCCCACTCCTTGCACTTGCCAGCAGCACTGCTCGTAATCACCAATCGTACCAGCACCTGCTGCAAATAAAGCAGACTTAACTGGTTCTAATGCCGCTTCGGGAATAAAAACCGTCAACTTATACATCGTTCATCTTTTACCTTATAACTTATACCAAGAGAGCCGCTATATTAAAACCAGAAGGCAGCCATCGTTTTATTTTTTTGACAGTGAAGGATGGTCGCTCCAGATATAGCGCAATAGCCAATCTTTGGCATCGCCAGCAT
>NZ_JBEOPQ010000573.1:0-267 GCF_040310285.1 Pseudomonas sp. HY2-MNA-CIBAN-0224
GCACGTAAAGTGTCTGGTTGGATATTATCGGCATTGGTATTGGCGATGATTGTCGTTACCGTGTTTATGTATTTTTCAGATATCGAAGCCCTCGAGGGTTGGTTTAGTTTGCCGGGTGCGTTATATCTAGCGCCAATGCCAGTTATCGTGCTGCTGCTATTCTTTTTCATGCGTAAGGATTTACGGACTGAGCGTGAATATCGCCCCTTCTTAATGACCGTTGCGCTGTTCTTGATGGGTTATATTGGCGTCTGTACAGCGTTGTTC
>NZ_JBEOPQ010000574.1:0-267 GCF_040310285.1 Pseudomonas sp. HY2-MNA-CIBAN-0224
GTTTAAAGCCCTCTATAATAAAAACCAAACCCACTTTGGTCCATGATATAAACTCTGAAATATCACTAAAAATACCAATAAAAACAATAATAACAATAAGTTAATACCGTTAAAAAATAATTTAATTGCAGAATAAGTTTGTTGTCAGAGCGAGTGTAATGGCACTATTTCAAAGAACATATTGGCCCTTCCTTTCCAGATCATATAATTAGGCTAAAATATAACCAATACTCAAATTAAGGAGCTAGAATGATCTCACTCTACGTG
>NZ_JBEOPQ010000575.1:0-267 GCF_040310285.1 Pseudomonas sp. HY2-MNA-CIBAN-0224
GTGCAGATGGGTCCACGTAACTTTTTGGCCATTCCTTATCAGTCCATTCCGGTATCTATTACCGTAGAAGGCGCGAACATATTGACGCGTTCATTGATGATCTTTGGTCAAGGGGCTATGCGTTGTCACCCGTATCTATTTGACGAATTACAACTTCTACAGAGCGAAGACAAAGAATCGGCGCTCAAAGAATTTGATACGTTGTTCTTTAAACATTTAGGCTATACCTTTAATCGCGGGGCAAAAGCCTTTATCGCAGGTTATGTC
>NZ_JBEOPQ010000576.1:0-267 GCF_040310285.1 Pseudomonas sp. HY2-MNA-CIBAN-0224
TTGTAGCTCAGCGCTTGCCAGTACATTATCCAGACGATTGAGACTTTTGAGTCCGGCAAGCGGTGGCGGTAGACAGGCGAGTTGTGAAGACAAGCAAGTGGCAGAAGCCACTGGTTGCAGAGGAACTAGGAACCCATTCGGTAAAGGCATCTGCTCAGCAGTGGCGATAGGCATGGCGGAAGACTTGAGCCAGATCTCACACGCACTGCCGGACGTGCTTGGCGTATAACCATAACCACGGACATCTTGCACCGCGCGGGTGACGAT
>NZ_JBEOPQ010000577.1:0-267 GCF_040310285.1 Pseudomonas sp. HY2-MNA-CIBAN-0224
ATTACTACTAATCCAGTGGGCAGCAATTTTTATCACGGTTTTATCCGCAATAGGGGCGCCAGTAATTATTTTGGTCGCACCCATTAGCCATAAGGGAATACTATAACCAAAGCTATTGGCTGCGATGACACTGGCTGCGGTGGTCAGCTAGTCCGCTTTGCCCAATTTAGGCGCGCGTTGATGTATTTTTTGAATAGTAGAGGTCAGGCGCATGTTTAATCCCTTTTCTATCGATATTATTAATATATAAATGCTCCATTTCTGGAG
>NZ_JBEOPQ010000578.1:0-266 GCF_040310285.1 Pseudomonas sp. HY2-MNA-CIBAN-0224
GCGCGTCCATCACCCATCCGCGAATAAGGCGTCAGGCCGATGCCTTTAAGATGTAAGTCTTGCAACGTATCATTATTGTCGAGCACTTGTGCCATGAGTAAGCCGCGCCCATCACCCAATTGGCCTGCCCATTGCCCGAACTGATGACCCGCGTAAGCCATGGCTAAGGGTTCAAAATCTGCTGGCAAGTATTGACCACCGAGTATCTCAACCCAGCGCGCCATTAAATCCTCATCATCTGCCCAGCCCAATTGCTGTGCCACCTG
>NZ_JBEOPQ010000579.1:0-266 GCF_040310285.1 Pseudomonas sp. HY2-MNA-CIBAN-0224
ATAAATATTACCTTTGTTTTGCGTATCGGCTTTTTTAAGAGGCTGTTATAGTAAAAGAAACAAAAATCCGCTACAGTATATAATATGGCATACTCAAAAGACTACCGACAACTGATCCTCAATAAGCTTGCAGAAGGCTATAGCATTCGACAACTTGCCGAGGAATATCAACTTAGCACCAACACTATTCAGCGTTGGAAAAAATTTCCTGAGCGTAAAAAACGTCAGTTTACCCCAACTAAAATAGACGATGCATTACTGAGAGC
>NZ_JBEOPQ010000580.1:0-266 GCF_040310285.1 Pseudomonas sp. HY2-MNA-CIBAN-0224
GTTAGACACGGCGGCGGCACGGGTGAGCTTATCCAAGACTGCCATACCCAATCAGCTCGACAGATTAAAAGCCAAAGGTGTGCAATTAGAACAGCATATTAATAATCTCAGTCAACAACTTGAGCGTATCGGCGGTGTGGATGAAAAAGAGAAAGTCAGCCAAAAAATAGCGGTACTCGATGAGCAGCGTCAGTCGAATCAACAAAGCATTGCTGATATGACCAGTCGCTGGCACGAACAGCGCGAGCTTAACAACCAGCTTGATG
>NZ_JBEOPQ010000581.1:0-266 GCF_040310285.1 Pseudomonas sp. HY2-MNA-CIBAN-0224
CGCGCTTACCTTCTTCGGCAAACCAGCGAATAAAGCTGTTGGCATAACCAATCTCACCACGTGATTCCGTCAATGGTTTACCTTGTTCGGCAGTCATAAGAATCGCGAGATCTTCTTTGTTTTCATCAATAAGATCGGCCCACTTTTGCAGTAGCTCGGCACGTTCTTTGGCCGTTTTTTCCGCCCATGATACTTGCGCTTCATGAGAGTAAGCGACCGCTTCATCGACGTCTTGTTTGGTTAAGCTTGGCACCGTACCGATGACT
>NZ_JBEOPQ010000582.1:0-266 GCF_040310285.1 Pseudomonas sp. HY2-MNA-CIBAN-0224
TTGATACCTTCATAAAACTGAATGTGCGACTTTAGCTCTACTTGTGACACAGACACGTTATCCAAATCGTCCGCTGCCCAGGCAATAACCTTGTGAATTTTGTCTAAATCAATAGGCTCTAAACGTCCGTCACGTTTGGTCACTTGGATTTTGTCGATATGTGTCATGCTAGCCTCTTAGATGATTGCTTATATTATTCGCTAAGCGGTTAAGTCCGCGAAACGTTTATTATTAAATTAATAATCAAACTACTAATAATCAATAGC
>NZ_JBEOPQ010000583.1:0-266 GCF_040310285.1 Pseudomonas sp. HY2-MNA-CIBAN-0224
GATGGGCCATTTATTCCGGTTAATTGTGGTGCTATCCCTGCTGAGTTACTTGAAAGCGAATTATTCGGCCATGAAAAGGGCTCTTTTACAGGTGCTATATCAGCCCGTACAGGCCGTTTTGAATTAGCTGAAGGTGGCACGCTATTTCTAGATGAAGTAGGTGATATGCCACTGCAAATGCAAGTGAAATTATTACGGGTATTACAAGAGCGCGTTTTTGAACGTGTGGGTGGTAGCAAAACGATTGCCGCTGATGTTCGCATTAT
>NZ_JBEOPQ010000584.1:0-266 GCF_040310285.1 Pseudomonas sp. HY2-MNA-CIBAN-0224
TTCGGGTGCCGTTAAAAGCCCGACTTACACCTTAGTGGAACCTTATAGCATTCAGCAAAATGACGACTCAATTAAGCCTGTTTATCATGCTGATTTATATCGTCTGCAAGACCCAGAAGAGCTGTCTTTTATCGGTTTCGATGAGTATCTCGATGAACCAAATGCGCTGGTCATTATCGAATGGGCCAGCCGTGCGGACAGCTACTTACCGCCGCCGACTATGTTTATCGATATGACGCAAGCCAACAGCGCTGATATAGATAAAG
>NZ_JBEOPQ010000585.1:0-266 GCF_040310285.1 Pseudomonas sp. HY2-MNA-CIBAN-0224
TCATGAGTGTGTATTTTTGGACAAATAATGCAGAGGGATGACAGAGGCATTGACAGCAAAAGCTAGTACCTTGTGGCAGTTACACTTTTGCCAAAAGTAAATATGATGTACACTGAGCAAGCAATATATCTTTTATTGATTTTATCTCATCATTCGCATTTTTACGTCTTATTAAATGTATTCGACAATAAATTCTCATAATAGGAGTTATTCATGGCTCAGCTTGATCCAAAAAATATTAATAAAATCGTACTGGCCTATTCAGG
>NZ_JBEOPQ010000586.1:0-266 GCF_040310285.1 Pseudomonas sp. HY2-MNA-CIBAN-0224
GGCTATTACCGCGCATACAGCGTTAACTTTACGACATTTATTGACAGCGAAGACAGGAACCTTATGAGTAAAATCGAAAAAATAGACGACTGTCACCTCACGATTGCTGAGATTAAGAAAAAAGATTATCCGCAGTTAACAGCCTTGATGGATCGCGTATATGTGAACTTGGGCGGTGCATGGTCGAAGACTACTATTCATACTTTGATTGATGCGTTTCCAGAGGGACAGATTGCCCTATTTGACCACGATCAATTGATTGGTAT
>NZ_JBEOPQ010000587.1:0-265 GCF_040310285.1 Pseudomonas sp. HY2-MNA-CIBAN-0224
CTGCTGTGCCACAGCCAATCACGCACTGGCGCTTTTTCTTATCAACTGCGCCCAGCATCTGTAGCCAACGATCGCAGCCGAGCTGCTCGTCATTGTAGGCGCTACGCATCAATGGGTGTTCAGCATCAACATGGACAAACTCAAACGGAATATCTAGACGACTCAAAGTCTCTGATACTTTTACGTTGAGCTCGTCACCCAGTACCGACGAGATACCGATAAAGTCGGGCGCATAACGCTCAAAACGATCGGTCAGACCCATGAG
>NZ_JBEOPQ010000588.1:0-265 GCF_040310285.1 Pseudomonas sp. HY2-MNA-CIBAN-0224
GTATTCCGAGCATCTTAGTCAATGGTCGTCTATCAGCCAGTTCATTTACAAGCTATCAAAAAATCGCTGCTGTCAGCGCCAGTATGATGAAAAATCTGACGTTAATTATTGCGCAAGACAATGAGTCTGCTAAACGCTTTCGCCAGCTGGGTGCTCATAGTGCGCAAATTCGGGTGGCGGGCTCACTCAAGTGGGTCATTAATAGACCAATGCTTAATAATGAAACGATTGATAGCAAAACAGATGATGTACAAGCGATTGATAG
>NZ_JBEOPQ010000589.1:0-265 GCF_040310285.1 Pseudomonas sp. HY2-MNA-CIBAN-0224
TATCTACTAAGCGAATCATTAACTTTCCAAAATATAATCGTATTTCTTAATATGGCGACATATTCAATCATTTTGCCTTTTGAATCAAAAAACAAATTATACAGTGTGACCTTGATTATAAAATTCGATATTCAAACCATTTAATCGGAATTAGATGTTATTGGAGTCCAAAAAACTATCGCAATTAATTGGAAATCAGCACTGTTGCGGCGACTCATCCTGTTATCGCTACTTTACAAGCTCGATCTGGCCAAGGGTATTTAAC
>NZ_JBEOPQ010000590.1:0-265 GCF_040310285.1 Pseudomonas sp. HY2-MNA-CIBAN-0224
GTTCTATTGCAGTCTTCATCATCTTGATCTTTTTTTACGCGTGGCGTATGAACAAGTTAGATAAACAATATGGCGTAGACGAGGAATAGCACTATGAGTCAATTTACAATTAATATTATTTTTGTGGGTCTGTCCTTCGCTCTCTACTTCGGTATTGCGATTTGGGCGCGTGCTGGTACGACCAGCGAATTCTATGTGGCTGGTGGTGGTGTGCATCCAGTCGTAAACGGTATGGCAACGGCTGCTGACTGGATGAGTGCAGCGT
>NZ_JBEOPQ010000591.1:0-265 GCF_040310285.1 Pseudomonas sp. HY2-MNA-CIBAN-0224
GGCAGGTATGGTGAGCGCGACGTTCAATATCAGCAAAGTTTTGATTTGATCTTTGCTCAAATTCAAGGTCTCACCAATGGCAGACAAAAAAGGCGCGTGGTTGAACCAGACAAAAAAGGTTAAGAAAAAAGCGATCCAGCCTAAATGTAGAATCTTATTTTTATCTTTAAAGGAGAAAATATTGAGCTTATCTTGTGTTGGCGCAGCAGATTTAGAGGTTGGCGATGATGACATAAACGAGTTCCTTAAGGGGCTAACTTTACAG
>NZ_JBEOPQ010000592.1:0-265 GCF_040310285.1 Pseudomonas sp. HY2-MNA-CIBAN-0224
CAGCATCACAGACTCAATACCTAAGCCTTTGAGCGTATCCAGCATTGAGCGGGCATTATCACGTACTTTATCGCTAAAGTAAAAGCACGCCAGCGCTTGCCATGTGGTTGAGGAGCTTGTTTGACAAGACAACACAACCGCTGAGCTGGCACGCTGGCTCAGTAAATCGATCGTTAAATCATTGTCTGCCTTTGCACCAGTAGCACCTTTATCCAAAGCAAAGTCTACATGACCAATACGATATAGAACGCCATCAATCATGGCT
>NZ_JBEOPQ010000593.1:0-265 GCF_040310285.1 Pseudomonas sp. HY2-MNA-CIBAN-0224
TGCCCACACCGATGACCAGTGGCGAGCCCAAACGGACGGTAATCAGCTCGTTTGGGCAATCAATATGCACAATACCAAGGGCAAAAGCACCATGTAATAAAGGAATAACCGCACGAACTGCTTCTAATAAATCAGGCGTGCTTTTGTAGATATCATTGATTAAATGAGCGACGACTTCGGTATCGGTTTGCGAGGTGAACTCATAGCCTTTAGCAATCAGCTCTTCTTTTAGCTCGGCGTAGTTCTCAACGATACCATTATGGAC
>NZ_JBEOPQ010000594.1:0-265 GCF_040310285.1 Pseudomonas sp. HY2-MNA-CIBAN-0224
GCCGTGCACTCATACGAAAAATAATCACCCAACTGAGCAAAGACGCTAATAATAATAGCGCCATCACAATCTGTACCAATAGACTGGCTTGGGTAATAAGGTCAATAATATTTAATGATTCAGGCATGTAATGGACTCACGGGTAATTAACAATAACTGGCATAAGCGTCACACGCAGACCAGATAAGACCTCTGACAACTCAAGATGTAGGACAGCAAAGTATCGTTCGTTGCATTCTGTACACTTATATCAACCGACTAGTGT
>NZ_JBEOPQ010000595.1:0-265 GCF_040310285.1 Pseudomonas sp. HY2-MNA-CIBAN-0224
CTCTTGGGAGGCATTGGCAATAAAATGCGCATCTTCATTCGGCTGCATATTATCGGTAAGTGCCTTAGCCACGTCTTGCATCATCGCGGCAGGGTCTTTGCCCATCGAAAAGCTGATACCAAAAATAATCACCGCATGGACGACAACGGCGATGACAATAGCAACAGGCAAGCTAATATCACGCTTAGGGGTTTGCGCTGAAAAGTGGTAGCTTTGCGAGTCTTTGATATAGGCCACAATTGGTCTCAGCTTTTAGGTATGAGCG
>NZ_JBEOPQ010000596.1:0-265 GCF_040310285.1 Pseudomonas sp. HY2-MNA-CIBAN-0224
GAAGAAAACCCAACGCAAGCAGATTATCAGCGGATTATCGAAGCCACCAAAGACCGTCCCGATGCGATCAGTATCCACAGCATGCTACTGCGCTCAATGATGCAAGCGAATTATTCGCCTGACAATCTTGGTCACTTTGGCTTAGCTTATGACGAGTATAGCCACTTTACCTCGCCGATTCGCCGTTATCCTGACCTCATGCTGCATCGCGCGATTAAAGCAAAAGTCACTAACACTAAGCAACCAGTGATGGACTTCTCTTTAG
>NZ_JBEOPQ010000597.1:0-264 GCF_040310285.1 Pseudomonas sp. HY2-MNA-CIBAN-0224
CTCCTCAACAGAGGGCAAGGTTGCTGCCATTAGAAAATCAACGTCTGCACTGGCCAACTGATTGATCTGCCATTGATGAAACTCGCTGGCGTCGTTCAGTGACAATCCTTCATCAGGCAAATAGCAATCGTTCTTGCAGCCAATAAGACCACCGATTTTAACGGGTACTTTTCCAGGTTCTTCTGCAACCAGTTCTTTTAGAAACGTTGCGGCCTCAACATTAATGTCCTGCCGCTGGTTTGAGGCTTGCACTCTCTCCTTATT
>NZ_JBEOPQ010000598.1:0-264 GCF_040310285.1 Pseudomonas sp. HY2-MNA-CIBAN-0224
ATCACAGCTAGTAAAAATATAGCATGTATTACCTTCTCGAAGCTTTATTTAATACGTAGAATCTAGTAGCTGCTCATTAGATTGCCACCAATTCTTGGATATTATTTTCTGCCATATCACATCCCGCTCCATGAGCAACGACTTGCCCTCGAGAAAGCACAGTATAGTTATCGGCAAGCTCTTCAGCAAAATCATAAAATTGCTCGACCAAAATGATGGCCATATCGCCTTTATCAGCAAGACTACGAATGACTCTACCGATGT
>NZ_JBEOPQ010000599.1:0-264 GCF_040310285.1 Pseudomonas sp. HY2-MNA-CIBAN-0224
GTCGTGAGTAGCCTGGTAGGGTGTTCGAGCCTAGGTGTACAACCTTGGGAGAAAGATCAATTAGCCCGTGCAGACATGGCCTTAAACAGCGAAAAGCTCGATCTCGCGTTAGATGATCATATTTATTTTAGTAAAGAAGGCACCAGTGGTGGTCGTTCATTAGCGGGCGGAGGTTGTGGATGCAACTAACATCTAAGCAAAGTATTGCCAGTGCATTGGCGTTAGCAAGTTGTAGTTTATTGAGCCAACAGGTCAGCGCTGCAG
>NZ_JBEOPQ010000600.1:0-264 GCF_040310285.1 Pseudomonas sp. HY2-MNA-CIBAN-0224
GATAAGTGAGCGGCACACTAACCTTGTCAGCTTGGCGCGCCATTAAAAAGACCATTAGGCCACTATTATGCAATGCCAACGCGATAATCGCTGGCAACATCGAAGGTCCTAATAACATCATAAACACAAAGGCCAACAAATATTCTGGCAGCGAACGTAATATTAAATTCACAGCACGCATGAGCAGAATAACCGCTTTGGGCATCATTAATCGAGTGTTTAAAGGCAGTAATATCATGGTCAATATATGAGTTAGCCCTAAGG
>NZ_JBEOPQ010000601.1:0-264 GCF_040310285.1 Pseudomonas sp. HY2-MNA-CIBAN-0224
GCGCAAGTTTTACTTGGTGAAGCCAAAAGCGGCAAACATTGCAAGCTTGCTTAAGACCACGATGGCTGACCCACAGTAGCTCAGTCAGTAATAGGTTTACGAGCATCTTAACTCATAGGTTTTGAGCAGGTAAATGACAGCCCTTATCCGTAAATTTGCCTCATTGAGGCTGCAGATATTGGCTGTTATCACCCACTATAAAAGAGATAACACCATGGCAAAACGCTTAGAAAATAGTTTTCAGTTTTTAGATGTGCCTCGGCT
>NZ_JBEOPQ010000602.1:0-264 GCF_040310285.1 Pseudomonas sp. HY2-MNA-CIBAN-0224
GCTTGATGATGCGCCTGCTGGTGGTGCGGTGGTTGTCTATCAGGACGGCAAATGTATCGCACAAGCGAGCATAGGGCTGGCGCGCGCGAATTTGTCATGGAGTCCTGATACTTTATCGCTTAATTTTTCGACGGGTAAGGGCGTATTGGCAACGCTGGTGCATGTATTGGTTGCGCAGCAGTTGCTTGCTTATGATGAGCCGATTGCCAGCTATTGGCCCGCATTTGCTGCCCAGCATAAAGGTGATATTACGCTACGCCATGT
>NZ_JBEOPQ010000603.1:0-264 GCF_040310285.1 Pseudomonas sp. HY2-MNA-CIBAN-0224
TGATCAATCCCTTGCTTATAAGCACTATTAGTTTCATGACTGACTATCGCGTAATAAAGAACGGTTTTAGTGGTGTTATCCATAAAGACCATTAAACCAAACTTGCGACCAAAGTAAGTGGTGTCCATGATGATATTAGCAGTCTTTGGTCGTTTAACCTGATACTCGATACTGACTTTATCTAAGCGTCTTTGAATGGTTTTAAGACTACAGTGGTATTTATCAGCCAGTTGTTGGTAAGTCTGTTTACCTTGGGTATATTCA
>NZ_JBEOPQ010000604.1:0-264 GCF_040310285.1 Pseudomonas sp. HY2-MNA-CIBAN-0224
GCCGAGTTATGATCAGCAGACTCTTCGGTGATGAAATATTGCTGCGCACGATATAAAATCAAGCGATCGCGACTTAAACCACGCAACAGCGCATACATCATCACAAAGACTACCAGAGCAAACGGCAAACCTGCCACGATAGCGGCGGCTTGTAGCGCACCCAAACCACCAGCTGCTAATAATATTGCATCAATGACCCCTTCCATCGTCGCCCAAAACAAGCGCTGAATCTTTGGCGGGTTGGTATCGCCGCCTGCCGTAAAC
>NZ_JBEOPQ010000605.1:0-263 GCF_040310285.1 Pseudomonas sp. HY2-MNA-CIBAN-0224
GGTAGTAGCTCTAACTCTCAAGCGATGGACATAGAGCAAGTCTCTACGGAAGTCGGAGCATTAATTCAGCTTGAACCATTAAGACCCGTGGTAGTCAAAGCTGACCGCACCATACCTTATGAAAGCGTTATTCAATTAATGATTAGTTTGCAAGGTGCTGGTGTGCCAGCCGTTGGGTTAATGACTGATTCACCGAAGGAGAAATAGGTGGCTGGAAAATCAGATTTAACCGTACCCGTTTCTATTTCTGCCGGTATTCATAT
>NZ_JBEOPQ010000606.1:0-263 GCF_040310285.1 Pseudomonas sp. HY2-MNA-CIBAN-0224
CCTTCAGCATTGTCAGGCGTGCGGAATGAATCATAGATGACCGTGCCTTGCTTGTCTGTGACATAGACTCGAAAGCTACTATAGGTTTTTTCATCATACTTGATGTCTGGGCGGGTTATATTGTTGTTTGCTAAGGTATTAATAAATGCAGTATCAAGTTGGCTTTGATAATCCTCATCGTACAGCTCTTTTGATTGCAGTGGTTGCTGTAGGCTGGCTGCTAGTAGTTTACTGGTGTCTAAGAGCGTGTCCTCAATCACTTG
>NZ_JBEOPQ010000607.1:0-263 GCF_040310285.1 Pseudomonas sp. HY2-MNA-CIBAN-0224
GTATCAAAAATTAATTGTCTTACAGGTTAGGCGATACGACCACCGCCGTCAACATTGACCACGGTGCCATTAATGAAGCCATTTTCAAGAATAGCCAATGCTGCGTGAGAGAGGTCTTTCGTTTGACCAACTCGTCCAACAGGAAGCGATTGAGCGACATCATTAAAGAGAGCAGCTTTATCTTCATCATTGAGCATATCCCAAGTTGCGCTATCGACGACTCCGGGAGAAATAACATTAAAACGTTTTGGTTTCATTTCAAT
>NZ_JBEOPQ010000608.1:0-263 GCF_040310285.1 Pseudomonas sp. HY2-MNA-CIBAN-0224
GAATAGAAGCTACTTCATCGTGAATGGCAAACAAAGCTTCATTTTCAATTAAAAAAACTATGACTTTCTGATCTTCAAAATGTTCATTTTTATCGGTCTCAGTCAAAATTTGTAAATCATCTAAACTAATTATTTTAAAATCCGAATCTTGAATACCAATTTCCAAATAATTATCAGATAATTTGTTGAACTTGTATTTACCAATATCTTGGGCTACTTTTTCTGTTGTTTGTCCTGTAGTGACGAACATAAAGCCTTTAGGG
>NZ_JBEOPQ010000609.1:0-263 GCF_040310285.1 Pseudomonas sp. HY2-MNA-CIBAN-0224
TCATATTGGTTCGCAGCTGACTGAAGTTGCACCATTTGTTGCCGCACTCGATAAAATTATTGAACTGGTGCATAGCCTGCGTGACAAAGGTATCGAGCTACGTCATATCGATTTGGGCGGCGGCTTAGGGGTACGTTATATTGATGAAACGCCTGTCTCTATCGATGAATTTGCCGAGGCGTTATTGCCTAAATTAAGCGCACTTGGCCTGACGGTATTATTTGAGCCCGGTCGTAGTATTGTGGCCAATGCTGGTATATTAT
>NZ_JBEOPQ010000610.1:0-263 GCF_040310285.1 Pseudomonas sp. HY2-MNA-CIBAN-0224
GCAAAGCTTATGCGTTTGATTAATGACCAGCCAAATATCACCTTGGGCGAACTGACTCACCTTACTCAATGCACCATGGCAGAAGCCCGGATCGCACGTTTTAATATCGAATTATGAGCTTAAGTTGACTATTTTTATTATAATACACTAATGATTGCCCCTAATATCTATTGGATTATGGATACTCATCAGTTACCCATTAAATCAATAATCTTGAGATTATTGATTTAATGGTAAACAAGTTGAAGCGTGATGTTGAAGCG
>NZ_JBEOPQ010000611.1:0-263 GCF_040310285.1 Pseudomonas sp. HY2-MNA-CIBAN-0224
TTCTCAAGCTTTGAGCGCATTCTCGTGACAGCGAGTCGCGCCTGGTTAGCGTTCGTATCGTGATGGTCGACGTGGTAGCGATGATGGTGGAGTACTGTCGCGCTTCGAACATATACGTCTATCCCCTGATTGTGCGATAGATCAGAGTCGGAATAGCCGCCTGATCTCGGTTTCTGCCTTCACTTGCATGCCACTTCTCTTAACCTGTCTGAGGTTGGCGATGATCTTCTTCGCAGGGCCAATCTCGTCATTCACACTTTGCG
>NZ_JBEOPQ010000612.1:0-263 GCF_040310285.1 Pseudomonas sp. HY2-MNA-CIBAN-0224
TGTTAATATCAAACACGTCTGGAGCGCGCGTAATAATCTCTTGAATATTAAGCGTGCCAAATTCGCGGAATAATAAAAACAAACCAAAGGCTAAGAACACATCACCCACACGGGTGACGGTAAAGGCTTTCATCGCCGCCCGACCATTGGCTCTGTCATGATAATAAAAACCAATGAGTAAGTATGAACAGATACCGACGCCTTCCCAACCGAGATAGAGCAAGAATAAATTGTCCGCCAATACCAGCAATAACATACTGGCG
>NZ_JBEOPQ010000613.1:0-263 GCF_040310285.1 Pseudomonas sp. HY2-MNA-CIBAN-0224
CGACGAGATCGTGGCGCTTCCCGCGCAGGCGCTGCTGACCGGGACGGGGCGCGAGCTGTTCGCCGCGCTGGACGGGCGGGCCGAGTTCATCCACGTTCGCCGTGACGGGGGCGCTTCCTCCGCCGAAGCCGAGTGAAAAGGGGCCGAAGATGCTGCCGAGCAACCGCGTCACGCTGATCACCCTGGGCGTCGCCGACATCCACGCCTCGGCAAGGTTCTATGCCGGATGGGGCTGGGTGCCCTATCCGGCATCGCCCGACGGG
>NZ_JBEOPQ010000614.1:0-263 GCF_040310285.1 Pseudomonas sp. HY2-MNA-CIBAN-0224
CGCTATGACTACCCCTACTCGCAAGCGCAAAAAAGCCGCCCCAAAAACCTTTAAGGCAGCTTACGATATTCTAAAAACCAATGCGGCTGAATTGCAGCAACAAGATGAGCCTGATATCGACAACTTGATGACCACGGTGGAAGAATCAATTGCCGCTTATCGCGTTTGCGAGACGCGCATCAATGCAGTACAACAAGCATTGGATGCCGCTTTTGCTGAAGAAGATAAAACAGAAAATAGCAACAGCTAGAGATAGGCTCATT
>NZ_JBEOPQ010000615.1:0-263 GCF_040310285.1 Pseudomonas sp. HY2-MNA-CIBAN-0224
GGCCAGACTGAGCCACATAGACGCGATTACTATTATTTTCTAACAGTACAAAAGGCGTCTCGCTATCGAGCGTCGCGTTATACTGCTTAAGCGCAGCATAAACGATATCACCGCCTTCTGGATTGATTTTTATATCATAGCGATCAGTGGTGACTGTGATCAGCCCAGCATCTTTCGCAGGGGTAGCCGTCACAATGCCGTTATCGGCTGTCACGTTATCCACCGTCTGTACCGGAATATCACCTGCTGCGCCAGTCGTAGAG
>NZ_JBEOPQ010000616.1:0-263 GCF_040310285.1 Pseudomonas sp. HY2-MNA-CIBAN-0224
GTCTTTAGCCTTAGCGCCATTGTCCGATATGCGCCCTGCTACTTTAGATAAAATAGAGAAAGCCGTACGCCAGCTTTTTGCTAGTAGTGATGCTAGCGATATTACGATGATACAAATTGCTAAGGCTGCAAACGTCTCGTTGCAAACACTCTATAAGTATTTTGGCGATAAACAAACGGTACTTTATACTATTATGGATATAGTGCTTGGTAGGCTAGCGACAAGGATGATGGATCATTTGCAAGGTATTGATAGCGTAGAAG
>NZ_JBEOPQ010000617.1:0-263 GCF_040310285.1 Pseudomonas sp. HY2-MNA-CIBAN-0224
CTTGCTGTGCCTACGCTGTCAGAGGCTGCGAAACATTTATTCCAGTCACACTGTATGGTTCTTATATTGAACTGACTAGATAAACATAATGAAAAAGGAAATACTATGAGCACATTGTTTAGCGTAAATTTGAATAAATTGGCTTTAATCCGTAACTCTCGCGGTACTGACTACCCTAACCTGTTGAGCTTTGTGAAAAAGCTGATTGACCTAGGTGTCAAAGGCTTTACCGTACACCCGAGACCCGATGAGCGACATATCAG
>NZ_JBEOPQ010000618.1:0-263 GCF_040310285.1 Pseudomonas sp. HY2-MNA-CIBAN-0224
GTTTAATGGCGTCAATGGCCGTTGGATTGTCAAGCGTTGACATATCTCCGGTAGGCTTATTCTCTGCTAATGCGCGAATAGCACGGCGTAGGATTTTGCCAGAGCGCGTTTTGGGTAATGCTTGCGGGAAATAAATCGCCGCGGGCCTTGCGATACCACCAAGAGATTTTACCACTGCCCCAATCACTTGCTGCTCAATACGGAAGCGGTTTTCGGTCGTCGCTACTTGGTCATGATCTTTTAGCACACAAAAAGCAATGGGC
>NZ_JBEOPQ010000619.1:0-263 GCF_040310285.1 Pseudomonas sp. HY2-MNA-CIBAN-0224
GATGAAGAACCTGGTCTTGCTAATGCCGAGCGCATTCCTACTTTACGCCCAGCTTTTGCAAAAGACGGTACGATTACTGCGGCCAATGCCAGCTCAATCTCAGATGGCGCGGCTGCCGTCGTTATGATGAAAGAGTCACAAGCAAAATCTGAAGGTTTAGAATACCAAGAACGTATCATTGCGACCGCTTCAAACTCACGCCATCCAAGCGAATTTACTATCGCTCCGATTGGTGCCATTGAACAAGTCTTAGCCAATGCTGG
>NZ_JBEOPQ010000620.1:0-263 GCF_040310285.1 Pseudomonas sp. HY2-MNA-CIBAN-0224
GCCTTCGCAGGTGCGCGCGGGTGGTCCCAAGGCCGGGTCTGCAGCTCTGTATCTGGACGGCGGATTCCTCGCCGGGGTGGGGGGGGGGGGCGGGGGGGGCGGCGGGGGGGGGGGGGGGGGGGGGGGCGGGGGGGGCGCCCCCCCCCCCCCCCCCCCCCCCCCCCCCCCCCCCCCCGCCCCGCGCACGCGGCGACGCCCCCCCGGCCGGGAGCGGCCCCCCCCCCGCGGCCCCCCGGCCCCGCCCCCCCCCGGACGGCGGGCGC
>NZ_JBEOPQ010000621.1:0-262 GCF_040310285.1 Pseudomonas sp. HY2-MNA-CIBAN-0224
TGGACAATACCTTGATTAGGATGATGAATATCATACAAACGCACGCCAAACTCTTTACAGTTTTGCGCCAGGGTTTCAACTTGAGTGCGGGCCATAGGGCTCAGTGCATCTAAACTGGCACTGCGGGTCGAGGTATTATGATCCATGGTGGCAAAGGTTTTGTGTGGTGCACGTAGTGTGCGTCCAGCCACTTTTAAGCCACTAAATGCTTGAGGTGATGTCACCTCATGCACTAAATGCCGGTCAACATACACGACGGGGG
>NZ_JBEOPQ010000622.1:0-262 GCF_040310285.1 Pseudomonas sp. HY2-MNA-CIBAN-0224
TCTGCAGTGTTGCCATCGCTTGAAGCCCTCAAAAAAGAAGGTGAAGCAGGACGACGCAAGCTAAATAAGTATACCCGTCAAGGGACACTTGCTTTAGCCCTAGTACAGTCATTAGGAATGTGTGCTGGCTTAATCAGCCAAAATCTTACCCTATCTTCTGGTTTGACTTTTTATATTCCAGCCGTGACTTCATTGGTCGCAGGCGCTATGTTCTTGATGTGGCTTGGTGAGCAGATTACAGAGCGTGGTGTAGGTAATGGTA
>NZ_JBEOPQ010000623.1:0-262 GCF_040310285.1 Pseudomonas sp. HY2-MNA-CIBAN-0224
TACTAAATATATTCGTGTTGAATAATGTAGTAAAAATTAGAGAGAGCCTTAGCTCTCTTTTTTTTGCCCAAGATTAAACCCTGTCAATATCTTTTACAAAACGAATATATCGCTTTATACGGTTGCCCTCAAATGGTCAACTTACGTATACTAGCTGATTGTTGAACCATCAATGCCGAGAAAATAATGAACCAAGCTGTCCATAACAAATTAATTGCCTTTATTTGGTCTATCGCTGATGACTGCCTAAGAGACGTCTATG
>NZ_JBEOPQ010000624.1:0-262 GCF_040310285.1 Pseudomonas sp. HY2-MNA-CIBAN-0224
CGCCGCTTGAACCGCCGCAGTATCCTAAAAGGTGGCACGGGATTGACGGCTGCTGCTTTTTTTGGTGCGCTGCCGTTGGTCGGTTGTAGTGACGACGATGACAGCAATACTATCAATAATAGCGCAGGCAACAATGCTGCTATTCCTGCACAGGGCGATCTTAAGCGTCCGGAAGCCTTGAAGTTTACCGCAGTAGCGCATTCCACTGCCGAAACGATGAGCGTGGCTGAAGGCTACAAAGCGGAGATGATCTTACCACTGG
>NZ_JBEOPQ010000625.1:0-262 GCF_040310285.1 Pseudomonas sp. HY2-MNA-CIBAN-0224
GTATACGATAGGGGCTAGCGTCTCGCAAACATCAGGCACATAGACCACGTGCATTCTATCTTCTGCGACCATCTTGCTTTCTTCACTGGCGAATACAAACAGCTCACCGTGACGCGCATGTACTTCTTGCATGTTGGCTTTTAGCTTATCAAACATACTGTCTTTTGGCGCTAGCACCACAATAGGCATGTCTTTATCGACCAATGCCAATGGACCGTGTTTCAGCTCACCTGCTGCATAGCCTTCAGCATGAATGTAAGAG
>NZ_JBEOPQ010000626.1:0-262 GCF_040310285.1 Pseudomonas sp. HY2-MNA-CIBAN-0224
GCACCTGCATTGATTTGGGTCAGTGATGATAAGCAAGTGTATCTGAGTGAGTTTATTGATCAACCAGAGACAGACTGGTCGATATTTGCCTCAATGCGCAGTCACTTATCGCTTGGGCAATCGACAAATCAATCCATTTCGGCTGTGGATGCCGTTCCTTTACTTAGTGCATTATTTTGTAAACTCAGTGTGTTGCCGGTGCCGGAGAAAAGCATTACCGTTAGTGAGCAATGGCAACAATATGCATACCAATTAGATTCAT
>NZ_JBEOPQ010000627.1:0-262 GCF_040310285.1 Pseudomonas sp. HY2-MNA-CIBAN-0224
GGCCAACCCCTCGAGGTTGGCCTTATTGCTGTTGGGGCAATATATAAAAGTACCATTTTGAAAACCATTCAAAGAACCATCAGGACGAAACGTAATTGCGCTGCGAGGGTATTTAAGACTGTCAGCTTCATGGATCTCCTCAAAAGTACTTAAGAGTAGTTCATCATCATCTAACGAGGTTGATTTATCTTTGTCGATAAAGAGTGACATTTGGCCATTCCACTCGTCCTTTGTACATTGACTGTCTTTTAGTGCACAAAGC
>NZ_JBEOPQ010000628.1:0-262 GCF_040310285.1 Pseudomonas sp. HY2-MNA-CIBAN-0224
AACCGGTAATCCACTTAACCAACCTGCGCTAAAATCGACGATCAAGGCAGTCGCTGGTAACAATAGTGAAGTGGGTCAAGTATTCCTACGCCCAGTAGATGGTGGCGTACAAGTCTACGGTAAACTGATGAACTTGCAGCCAGGTAAGACGGTATCATTGCATATTCATGAAACAGGTAGCTGCGGTAATATGGGTAAAGCGGCAGGTGGTCACTTCAACCCAGATAACAAACCGCACTCTAACCCTGATGATATGAATGGT
>NZ_JBEOPQ010000629.1:0-262 GCF_040310285.1 Pseudomonas sp. HY2-MNA-CIBAN-0224
GGCTAAAGCCAAGCAAGTAGTAGCACAAAGGCAGCTAGACACTGTACAGCAGACTCTAGAGCAATTAACAGCTAGAGAACAACAGCTAGACACAGAGCTACAGGCGGCGATGTCTATACTGAATACGCAGCAAAGCGGATTTACTAACTTGCTCGCAGAATCACAGTTCGTAGATGAAGCTGCTTTTGTGAGTGCCCGCCTGCCTAAAGAAGAGCGTGAGTCACTACAGACACGTAAATTAGCGATTGATAATGCATTGCAT
>NZ_JBEOPQ010000630.1:0-262 GCF_040310285.1 Pseudomonas sp. HY2-MNA-CIBAN-0224
CCGGTACTCGACACAGACGGTATTAGCCAAGTGATTGGTGACCGTAGCTTTCATCAGCAGCCGCAAGCCATTACGGCTTTGGCGACCCAGTTTATGCGCGGTATGAAAGCGGCTGGCATGGCAACCACTGGTAAGCATTTCCCCGGTCACGGCGCCATCGCTCCTGATTCTCATGTATCAGAAGCGATCGACAGCCGCAGTTTGGATGAGATTATGCACAGTGACATGCAGCCGTTCGCCCAAACGCTGCCTTGGCTTGATG
>NZ_JBEOPQ010000631.1:0-262 GCF_040310285.1 Pseudomonas sp. HY2-MNA-CIBAN-0224
GCTATTAGGTTTGACCAATATATAAATATAATAGGAATACTGGCAATGAAAGATGCAAACAAGCGCGCGCAGCACAATACAATTAATCATAAAATAAACAATGAAAGCTTTGTTAGTAATACCGCTAGCAAACTAGGTATTTTAAAATTTACGGGCGCAGCCGCATTGGCAGTAGGTGGTATCGCACTTGCCGCTCAAAACGCACAAGCTTTGTCACCGCTCGCTGTGGTCAATGGCATTACGTCAAGTGGTGGTGTTGGTG
>NZ_JBEOPQ010000632.1:0-262 GCF_040310285.1 Pseudomonas sp. HY2-MNA-CIBAN-0224
CATTCATCCAGCGCTTTTGACTGCCGTGAGAAGTGGTGATGGTTATATAAAAAATACGCTTTACCAGAGCGTGTTAAACAGCCGCTGGTAATTTTTAGACTGCGCTTACCTTTACTGTTTATTTAGTAAGCGCTTGCTTTCTCATAGTAAGCAGCGTGCGACTCTTAGCCATTATAAAGAGGAAAAAAGCCATGATGGCAATGAGAACAGCATATAACAGACTATAATCCTTCATAAATTGCGCGGTGTTGAGAACCAACAT
>NZ_JBEOPQ010000633.1:0-262 GCF_040310285.1 Pseudomonas sp. HY2-MNA-CIBAN-0224
CCATTACGCCAGCCATTCAAGCACAAGTTATCAAAGCTACAAGGCACTTATAAGAAGCTAACAGCGGCGTATAAATGGGTAACAAATTCAGCTTAAGCTATTATCTTTGTTAATTTTGAGGAAGTATCATGTCAGTATTACAAACAATCCCTTTTCAAGGCAATAAACTGGGTCTATTGACGGCTTTGACAGCAGCCATTTTGGTGACGACTGGCTGTCAATCGTTAAAAGCTAACAGCAGCACCAATCAACCTAGTAGTAC
>NZ_JBEOPQ010000634.1:0-261 GCF_040310285.1 Pseudomonas sp. HY2-MNA-CIBAN-0224
TCTTGGTACTCTGGATGTTTATCAATATAAGCTTTTACATAAGGGCAAGTTGGTTTGACTCGTAGGTGCTTAGCCGCGGCATCGTCTAGGATAGTCTTGACTAAATAGCCTGCAATACCACGTCCGCCAAGCGCTTCTGGCACTTCAGTATGTTTATAATCAATGCCTTTTTCGCCTTGACTGGTAGTAAAAAACTCATAGTCTTCAAAGGCGATATGACCATCCACGTCAATTTCAAAACGTTGTTGTTCAGTGTTATCG
>NZ_JBEOPQ010000635.1:0-261 GCF_040310285.1 Pseudomonas sp. HY2-MNA-CIBAN-0224
TTCCCATTCAGACAAATCGGCTTCGTTGCAATCGAGGTTGAAACGTTTGATAACCAGATCATCCAATCCTTGCGAGCGTAATAATGCAGGGATTTTATAGATGCTATCTACGTCTTTTAATGAAATAACCGCCCGTTCTTCAACATTACAGAATAGCGAGATTTTGGCTTTTTCAATTGCTGGAACCGCACGGTCGCCACGACAAACCAGTACATCCGGAGCAATACCAATAGAGCGTAACTCTTTAACAGAGTGCTGAGT
>NZ_JBEOPQ010000636.1:0-261 GCF_040310285.1 Pseudomonas sp. HY2-MNA-CIBAN-0224
TCCTCTTGCGGCAGTAATGGCAAAAAGCGATGACCGACTAAACGCCGCAAACTGTTAAAAAATCATTGATCCGACATGATGCCCGTGTCGGTATAGAGCGCAATTTGCCGGTATTGGATAATGAGTTTTAGTACAAAGCTTGCCAGCCCGTCTCCATATTCTGGATGCTGGCGTAAGATATCAATCAAATCCTGAATGTTTTCATTGGCGAGCGCAGGCTCTTTATCGCTCACCCGTAGCTCATCTATTAAGCGTTTTAGT
>NZ_JBEOPQ010000637.1:0-261 GCF_040310285.1 Pseudomonas sp. HY2-MNA-CIBAN-0224
GCCCTGATAGGTGCGATATTGCAAATAAGCATGCAAAATCTCTGCATCACCAGCGACGAAGCCCGAACGCAGACCGGGTAAGTTGGAGCGTTTTGATAATGAATGAAACACCACACAGTTTTTAAAGTTATGACGACCCAAGGCTGCACAAGCTTGCAGGAGTCCAATCGGCGCGGTATCAAAATATAGCTCGCTATAACATTCGTCACTGGCAATGATAAAGTCATATTGGTCTGACAGGCGAATGAGATACTCCCAATC
>NZ_JBEOPQ010000638.1:0-261 GCF_040310285.1 Pseudomonas sp. HY2-MNA-CIBAN-0224
GATTTACACTTATATCGTGGCAAAATGCCTGCAACTGAGGAAGGCGATATTTTCGGTCATGAGTTTATGGGTGTGGTTGAAGAAGTAGGATCTGAAGTCACTGCTGTTAAAAAAGGCGATAGAGTTGTTATTCCTTTTGTTATTGCATGTGGTAACTGCTTTTTCTGTCAGCATGACCTAATGTCCGCTTGTGAGACTACAAATACAGGCCCAGGCGCTGCTATTAATAAAAAAATAATTCCGCCACCGGCTGCTTTATTT
>NZ_JBEOPQ010000639.1:0-261 GCF_040310285.1 Pseudomonas sp. HY2-MNA-CIBAN-0224
ATAATATAAGTCTTACCACTTTAGATTTCGGATTAAACAGTGCTGCTATTAAGGCAAAGCCACCCATAACCATCAGGCCGATACGCTGAAAAACACAAAGTGGGCAAGGTGATAGACCCAGATGGCGCTGTAAATAAAACAGCGCAAAGCTCATTCCTATCACTGCCATTAATACCAAAAAGACTTGCAAGTTACGGTAGGTGGTTAGCTTTAGCATTGGTCAAATACTCTTATAAAATAATCAATAAAACACTAGGGCGT
>NZ_JBEOPQ010000640.1:0-261 GCF_040310285.1 Pseudomonas sp. HY2-MNA-CIBAN-0224
TATTTACCACCAGCAGACACTGCCCAGTTTTCAGTGATGTCATATTTACCACCTAGACCGACACTGTAATAGCCTTCAATTGGGCCAAGTGAAGTGACAGGATTACCTGCACCACTATCCCAACCAACCGTACCGCTAATTGCAAACTGTGGGGCTAGACGCTTAGCAAGACCTAACTCAACCTGCCACTGGTCTTCATCATAACTAACTAATGCCAAACCTTTATCGTCTTGTGTAGAAACTTTACTCACATCGTTGTAT
>NZ_JBEOPQ010000641.1:0-261 GCF_040310285.1 Pseudomonas sp. HY2-MNA-CIBAN-0224
TGCTGCAACGACTCGTTGTTTTCCCAAATCTCATAAACGATGAAACCAGTCATATTCGCATTATCTTGATGCAAGATATATTGAATACAACCTTGATCCGCTTGTGATGCTGCGGTTAGTGTCAGCAGCTCAGATTTGACCTGCTCGGCATGCTCAGGTTTAGCTTTAATAGTGGCAACGATAGTCAGTGGTTTGTTTGCTTGTGTGTTCATAAATGCTTCCTATGTTCAAATATTGGGATTGTTTTAGACGGTATAAAAC
>NZ_JBEOPQ010000642.1:0-261 GCF_040310285.1 Pseudomonas sp. HY2-MNA-CIBAN-0224
ATTCTACTCTTGGATAACAGTGACAAGGTTATCGCTTCTTCTAACCCTGAACGCTTGAGCTATATTGATGAAAAGACAGGCACGCCACTTGATATTAAGCAAGTTATCAACTCAGACCCTGCTTGGCAACCGGTGCTTGATTTCTTAGATGTCCAACGTAACGAGACTATTGAGCAAGTTGCTGCTAGCGTATCGCCGCAAGTACAGCAAGTATTGAATACGATTGATAAAGCAGAAACGGGTGATTCCAAAGGTTATTAT
>NZ_JBEOPQ010000643.1:0-261 GCF_040310285.1 Pseudomonas sp. HY2-MNA-CIBAN-0224
TTCATTAACTTATCGAATAGTGCTTTTGGCTGGTTCATAGTAGTTTGATTCAAGGATTTTTACATCGATGTGGTCATGATAGACATCTACGTAAAGAAGAGGATTGTCATCTACTACTATTTTCTTAGCATACTGCGGTATGCTACCTGAGGTGAGAGATTTTTGCATCTTTGCTCGCGCCTCTTTAGTGCTAAACAAGCAGTCTGCCTCATCTTCTCTGTCTTCCTTATTGTAGACATAGAAGTTTGCTCTATCTTGCCT
>NZ_JBEOPQ010000644.1:0-261 GCF_040310285.1 Pseudomonas sp. HY2-MNA-CIBAN-0224
TTACTGTACCGGGAAACCCATCAACCGCTCAGTGATAAAACGTATAGAGTCGAATACTCAGAACCTAATGGCACTGTTTTTGGGCATAAGACAATTGATTTATCTGAGTCTGCTATAACACCCAGTTTTAGTCAGGTTAATGACCGTAATGGCGAAAGAATTGACGTTATGCAAACGAATAACACGTTGCAAATAGCGTATCAGGAAAATAGTGCCACAGAAGCAAAAAAAGACTCGGTAAAACTGGTCGCAGGAATGATC
>NZ_JBEOPQ010000645.1:0-261 GCF_040310285.1 Pseudomonas sp. HY2-MNA-CIBAN-0224
GGTTTCAATATCCATTACCTTGGTTTGCAGGCCACCAAAGGTCAAAGCATCTACTCTTTGGTCAACATTTTCCGAGCGTGAGGCCGCAAGCAGTACTTGCACCATCTCATCATTGATCAAAGACGGGCCCAAGACTTCAAAGTCCAAATTGACATCTTCTAATGGATAAGGCACATATTGATCCGCATCCAAACGAATTTGTGCTTCGCGCTCGACATCGTTTAGCACCATATCCATATCAATGATTTTGGTAATCACTGC
>NZ_JBEOPQ010000646.1:0-261 GCF_040310285.1 Pseudomonas sp. HY2-MNA-CIBAN-0224
TTATGAAATTTAGCGTCAATAGCGCCTTTGATAGAAAACAATCTAGGTAAGGCATCTGTGCCGAGATGCTTAATACTTAGGAACGTGTCTTTACCGTATTTAGCGGAGACATCAAATATATCACGATGCATATACTCGCCCACTTCAGGGATATTGTCGAAGTTTGATAGTATCTGCCTTCTGAGCTGTGCAAGCTCACTCACACTGTTAGTGCCTATGTAAAAGGTTTTCTCTTTTGCCGCTATTGGATAAGTGTCAAGA
>NZ_JBEOPQ010000647.1:0-261 GCF_040310285.1 Pseudomonas sp. HY2-MNA-CIBAN-0224
GGGTTATGATTTGCCCCCGTCACCTTACCAATGCGATAGCCCATTTCGTTATCGGCTAAAAACTGTTGGCGACGCAGGTCTTGCAAGCTGATTTTTGCAAACGCATTATCACCATAAGTGTTGTTAGCACTCACGCTACCATCGTCGCCGTAAAAGGTGCTGCTGCGTTCTGCTATCGAGTCTGATTTAAAGCGATTTTGTTCTAGCTGCAACCACAGATATTTAAGCGTATAGGGAGAATTATTGTGGTAAGTAATCACT
>NZ_JBEOPQ010000648.1:0-261 GCF_040310285.1 Pseudomonas sp. HY2-MNA-CIBAN-0224
GTTGACGCTCGCAGCAAAGGTCACTAGCTCACCCACATAGATTGGCTCACGAAACATCACTTGATCAACTGATAGGGTCACCACATAGTTACCGCTATAGCGACTGGCACAGGCATAAGCGACCTGATCGAGCATTTTGAGCAAATCACCACCATGGACATTGCCGATGAAATTTGCCATATCAGGGGTCATTAGCACCGTCATATATAGCTCATGATTTAAAGGGGCTTTTTTGGCAGTTGAGGTAGTATTGTACTGGGG
>NZ_JBEOPQ010000649.1:0-261 GCF_040310285.1 Pseudomonas sp. HY2-MNA-CIBAN-0224
CAACATAGCATTGACTCGGCTAACCTGCATTTTCCAATACTATCTGTAAAAATCAAACACAGCGAAGACGAATCCAAACACTACCCTGAGTAGTTTTAACGAATCCGAGAATGTTGGTGTGGTTTTTATGATTGATATAACCGATGAGTTACTATAATAATGACTATTGCTTCTACTTTACGCTTAAGCCTCTATGGTGCTGCTATCAGCGCCACCCTTGGATTGATTGGCTGCTCAAACTCTACCGACACTGCCTCCAAT
>NZ_JBEOPQ010000650.1:0-260 GCF_040310285.1 Pseudomonas sp. HY2-MNA-CIBAN-0224
TCGCGGTGATAAATCGGGGCGCGTATTGATTCAAACGCTGCAGCCCGATAATGAGCTGTTATTAAAATTGGTAAAAGATGGTTATCTGTCATTTGCTCGTGAGCTATTGCAAGAGCGTAAAATGATGGGCTTGCCGCCGCATAGTTATGCTGCCCTAATACGCTGTGAAGGCAAAACCCTTGCCGCCACGACGCAAGCGCTTAAAGATGCGATTGCTATTTTGCCAAATGGGCATAATCTTGCTGTCCTCGGTCCTATCG
>NZ_JBEOPQ010000651.1:0-260 GCF_040310285.1 Pseudomonas sp. HY2-MNA-CIBAN-0224
GACTTAAATATGTTACTTTAAATGGTGCATTTAACTTTATAGTCGTAAAACGATATTATGTTGAAAATCAGTAGTCCGATAATAACTACCAAAGAGAACCCCATGACCACCTCAAAAGTAACCTACCAAGGCAATTTACGCACCCAAGCCATTCACCTACAGTCGAATAATCAAATAATTACCGATGCACCGACTGACAACCAAGGTAAGGGCGAGGCGTTTTCACCGACTGATTTATTGGCGACTAGCTTAGCCAGTTG
>NZ_JBEOPQ010000652.1:0-260 GCF_040310285.1 Pseudomonas sp. HY2-MNA-CIBAN-0224
GATCTACAGTGGTGGATTTTACCGCCAATAAAATGATCACCAAAGCCCCAAACGACAACCATAGCCCAGCACCGAGCGACGCAAAGGGATCGACCAACAGCACAAAAAACAATGCATATACGAGCCGATCCCAATGGTGGCTAAATTGTTTAATCAAGCTGAATATGAGTAACAAAAATAGCATTAATAATGCACGTTGCGTGGCAACAGCAAAACCAGATAAGTAGCCATAACCAAAAGTGAATAATGCAGCAATCACC
>NZ_JBEOPQ010000653.1:0-260 GCF_040310285.1 Pseudomonas sp. HY2-MNA-CIBAN-0224
TTTATGACTAATACAAGCTCTTTTGTTCTAACCAGCTATAACATTCATAAAGGCATGTCGCCTATGAATCGGCAAGTAAAAATGCAAGGTATTGCCCATGCGCTTGAGGGTATAGGCTCGGACGTTCTGTGTTTGCAAGAGGTACAAGGTCAGAATCTTAAGCGCAATATGCAATACAACGAATATCCTGATCAATCACAGCATGAATGGTTTGGCGAAGATCTTCAGCTGCAAAACAGTTATGGTAAAAACTAAGAATA
>NZ_JBEOPQ010000654.1:0-260 GCF_040310285.1 Pseudomonas sp. HY2-MNA-CIBAN-0224
ATTTAAGATAAAAATCAAGATCAAAACAGAAAGAAGACTGACTACTTAGGAGCGTTCTTAAGATGAGGAGAGATGTTAGAACGAATTTACTGTGAGAGTAATAGTAGAGCTGCCTGATAAAAGGCTTTTAAAAGTGTTACTAATATATAAGCTCAAAAGTGGCAGTATTATATTGCCGATTAAAAAGCATCCAACAAAGTGAAAAGTCACAAGAAAATGAAGCAGTTATGACATCTACTCACCTTGATGCGGTTCTATTT
>NZ_JBEOPQ010000655.1:0-260 GCF_040310285.1 Pseudomonas sp. HY2-MNA-CIBAN-0224
GCTCTTGCTCCTGCTGCCCACTCTTAATATTAGAGCAGTCCTTTGATTAAAATCTCAAGATAACAACACCCTAAGCTTAATGGCTATTTATGATGGCTAATGGCTAATTATTGCTTATTAATCATTAAGCAAGAGTGCTTGATTAAGCGTTGGCCACTAAGCTTTCTTCAGCTTCTAACTGTTCATCATCGTTTGATACTTTAAAGCCAGTAACCGACTCTTGGAGAGCGGCAGCCATTTCACTTAGCTCGCCAATAGAG
>NZ_JBEOPQ010000656.1:0-260 GCF_040310285.1 Pseudomonas sp. HY2-MNA-CIBAN-0224
GGACAGTGTCTCGCTTTTATAAACCAATGGCTTTAGTCCGCACCAATACTGGCCATCAAGTCCGCCTGATGCTCGCGTAACAATGCATCAAGAATCTCATCCAAATCACCTTCCATAATGGCATCAAGCTTGTATAACGTTAGGTTAATACGATGATCGGTCATACGACCTTGCGGGAAGTTATAAGTGCGAATGCGCTCTGAGCGATCGCCACTACCGACCAAGTCACGACGGATGGTGTCTGCCGCATCAACCTGCGC
>NZ_JBEOPQ010000657.1:0-260 GCF_040310285.1 Pseudomonas sp. HY2-MNA-CIBAN-0224
TATGCCAAGAAATAACTGGTAACAAACAAACGGAATACCAAACCAAAACTCAGCTTGCAAATATAGAAAAATATTTTGGCGACTATCAAGAACTAAACGACCTTGATACAGATATGGCTACCTTTGACAGTACTTGTAGCCGATTAAAGACGCTGCTACAAAATAATGTCAGCTTGGTCACTGACAAGCGTGCGCATGACAAGCAAGCCAAAAAGCTACAAACTGATTTTGATAAGTTAATTACACAGCAAAACCTAGAC
>NZ_JBEOPQ010000658.1:0-260 GCF_040310285.1 Pseudomonas sp. HY2-MNA-CIBAN-0224
GGGTGGTACTGAATGTCACTGAAACCTATTTGAACCAGTTTGCCATTGGTCAGCAATTTACCGGTACTATTCCCGCATTATCATCAGCGGACAAGCCTTACAGCAAACAGTTTACTGTCTATGCAACGTCTACATTGTCTGACTTTGCAACGTGGCGACCCACCAATAATGATGATGGCTTTGATGTACGTACCTTTGAGGTCAAGGCGCGACCGAGCAAACCTGATGCGCGGATTCGTTCGGGAATGAGTGTCATCGTC
>NZ_JBEOPQ010000659.1:0-260 GCF_040310285.1 Pseudomonas sp. HY2-MNA-CIBAN-0224
CTGATAGACTGCGGCTCAGGGCGGTAGCTTGGGTCTTTTAAGGTCTCAGGGCCGAGCTCATCTAAAGGCTGACCATGACGCGCGGTTAGATATTCGCTGACATCGAAGCCAATACCGCCAGCGCCGATGACTGCCACCGTATCGCCGACTGATTTTTCACCAGAGAGCAATTCGGCATAGCTCATCACTTGTGGCAGCTCAGCACCTTCTAGCTTGCCTTCTAAGCTTCTTGGTACTACGCCTGTCGCAACGATGACATG
>NZ_JBEOPQ010000660.1:0-260 GCF_040310285.1 Pseudomonas sp. HY2-MNA-CIBAN-0224
ATCTTGTGCTTTTGATGATAAGGTCTTGGGATTAATAGTGGTATCGACCCATATCTTGCCGCTGGTCGGATCAATCAACCGGTTAAGATGGCGTATCAAGGTCGATTTAACAGAGCCTGAGAGTCCCATGATGGAATGCAGCTCCCCTGCTTTTATGGCCAAATTAACATCATAAAGACCGACTGAAGAGCCGGTCTGCTTTTTGACAGCGACACTATCCATACCATCTGCTAGTAGTTTCAACGCTGATTGTGCTTGTG
>NZ_JBEOPQ010000661.1:0-259 GCF_040310285.1 Pseudomonas sp. HY2-MNA-CIBAN-0224
GCACCAAGCTATGTAAAAAACTGAGAGAAGAGCTACATAATAAAACCCCTGTATTGATGCTGACGGCTCGTGATACGATTTTGGATAAAGTCGCAGGCTTCGATAGTGGCGCTGATGATTATCTGGTCAAACCCTTCTCACTCATTGAATTAGAATCACGGATTAAAGCGCTTATCCGTCGACACCAAGATGAGCATTTTGAGCACAGCTTAGCTGTCGGACCATTATCCTTAAATGCTAATGAGCACACGATTAGACG
>NZ_JBEOPQ010000662.1:0-259 GCF_040310285.1 Pseudomonas sp. HY2-MNA-CIBAN-0224
GTATAGATAAATAATAGGGTGATAAAATAGTGCCACGTCACAAAAACTGTAGCTCGTTTAGATTATCAAGTAAGCAAGCACATTGCTGGCGTTACGGTCTATTGTATACTGTTTTTATTGGGCTGTTATGAGTAGAAATAGAGCAGCACAATCAAGTAATCAAGTTACATGGATTTACTATGCACAATTTGAACACTTTGATTTGGCTAAGTCGTCCAAAATCACAACCTCACTAAGTACGATCTATAAAAGCTAGTTT
>NZ_JBEOPQ010000663.1:0-259 GCF_040310285.1 Pseudomonas sp. HY2-MNA-CIBAN-0224
GGTTTGCACCTAAAAAACATCTATAAAGAAGGCGAACTCGACCCCGAAGCAACTACCGAGCAATCCTCGGTAGTTCGTAAAGAGGGAAACCGACAAGTGCGACGCAACATTCGCTTTTACAATCTAGATGCCATTATTTCTGTGGGTTATCGGGTTAATTCTAAAAAAGGCACGCAGTTTCGTATATGGGCGACCCAGCGCTTACGTGAATACTTAGTGCAAGGCTATACGCTCAATCAGCAACGCTTCGATAAAAACT
>NZ_JBEOPQ010000664.1:0-259 GCF_040310285.1 Pseudomonas sp. HY2-MNA-CIBAN-0224
GCCATTACCTGCCAGCCTCGAGATACCTCAATTTATCTATCATGTTCAGCGCCTGCATCTAACCAAAACTCATGCTAAAGAATCTAAGAGCTTTGGCTCAGTAGGTGCACTTACTGATAAATGCGGGGATTATAGCGCTGATGAGATTGCGCGTATGGCTGCCGTATTGGAGAAGGATGATGAGGCACGTTTGGTGGCGCATCGTGAATTTATTGACTTGCGTGCGTACGTCTTTTGCCGCGATAGTATGGGTGAGATG
>NZ_JBEOPQ010000665.1:0-259 GCF_040310285.1 Pseudomonas sp. HY2-MNA-CIBAN-0224
CGATACCAGCGCGCTGCGATACATAGCGTACGATGGCGCTAGTGGTCGCGTTGATTGAATCTAGGCTATCACCACATTCGATCAGTACACACGAGCTAAACTGGCGTGATGGCGTACGCACACCTGACATGATTGGCGTCGGTAGCGAAATTTTGAACTCTGAAGTCGCATCATAGAAGCGCTTCACATAGCTCATGCGCTCAGCTCTGTCGTAATTGGCGAACAGACACATACCGACCAGCATATATAAGAACTGCGG
>NZ_JBEOPQ010000666.1:0-259 GCF_040310285.1 Pseudomonas sp. HY2-MNA-CIBAN-0224
TCCCATGATAGTAATTATTGAATATTAATACCATACAATATTTAGCTATCAGAATAGCTGTTTTTAGAGCACTAAATATATAATTTTGATAGATAGGTCGGCTCATTGATGACACGTCCTAGCCCAAGTTGCCCGTTTTAATCCATAGAGACCGTTTCAATCCATAGAGAATAGGCATTAAGTAAAAACACTGTCTTATCTTCAATTTCTAGAAAAATAGGTATCAGACCAATTTTATTCATTTGGCTTATCAAACAAG
>NZ_JBEOPQ010000667.1:0-259 GCF_040310285.1 Pseudomonas sp. HY2-MNA-CIBAN-0224
GCCGTATTTAACAACTGCGTTTGATGAATTGGTAAATAGCGCGATTAGTAGATAGTGCGATTGCTAGGCGTCACAATAATATTGTTTGGCAAAAATCATATTTTTACTTAGGCTATTTAGCCATAGGATTCTGAAAATCTGCCAAACTCATGCTCTTTAAACGGTCTAAATCTTCTTGCGTATCGACACCTGCTGGTAGCTGACAAGCGGCTGTGGCAATAGCAATATGACCACCATTCTCTAAAACGCGTAATTGCTC
>NZ_JBEOPQ010000668.1:0-259 GCF_040310285.1 Pseudomonas sp. HY2-MNA-CIBAN-0224
GGGTAGGTATACTTGAGCTCGTAGGCTTGATTGTTCTTTTTGGCATAGGCTGTGAGCAATCGATTACCGCGATAACTGTCAGATCTGATGTTCGTGACCTGATACCCTTTACGACGTAAATCGTTGCGCAGCTGTTGGCTAACGCGGTTATAGTTAGCATTGCTGTAACCCTTATCACCGCGATAGACGGACTGATTGTCATAGCCTGGACCAACGACGGTACAACCGACCATCGTGCCTAGCAAGGTAAGCGAAAGGC
>NZ_JBEOPQ010000669.1:0-259 GCF_040310285.1 Pseudomonas sp. HY2-MNA-CIBAN-0224
TAATGAACCAATGACCAAAATAAAGAATAAGGCAATAAAGACCGGATGCAGGTACATACTGACCATTTGTGGAATCAAGTTGTTCATATTGCCATCAAGTGGTTCGATGCCAATGGTCAAAGCCATTAAGCCAATCATACCAAGCCCAATGACGATACCGGCATAACCGACTGTGGCGGTAACAAATGTCGCCTTAATTTTAGTTTTATCAATGGCAAATAAGCGCTGGGTAATGGTTTGATTACCGATAGCATAGGCC
>NZ_JBEOPQ010000670.1:0-259 GCF_040310285.1 Pseudomonas sp. HY2-MNA-CIBAN-0224
GAATAGAAGTAAAAAGGATATTCATGGCGTTATTTTCATTATTAGTGGCAATTTTAGTTGAACGTTTGAAGCTGCTGCCAAGTGGTTGGCAGTTCGATAGCGTTATGACGCGTTACCAAAAACAGTTTTGGGATAGCCAATCACTTAAATCAGCATTTAGCGTTGCGATGGCGATTGTGCTGCCGGCTTTATTGGTGTTTGTGATCAGTTTTCTACTCGATGGTATATTTTTTGATTTATTGAGTTTGTTATTTTGGGT
>NZ_JBEOPQ010000671.1:0-259 GCF_040310285.1 Pseudomonas sp. HY2-MNA-CIBAN-0224
ATACACCTGATTCTAATTCGGGGGTAAATTTCATCGATTACTCATTTAATGAGTTGATTTACAACAATGCTAACAAACTTTAGCGTGGTTTATCGATTATGTTTTGTCTACACTACTGCCATTAACTCGTGGTTAAGCGCGAGTATTGGTGTTATTAGACTTACAACAAGGGATTATTATGGACATTATGACAGTTACTCTCACCACCCAAGCCCCTGCTGCTCATTGGGGTAAGGCTGATGTGACCTACCAAGGCGCT
>NZ_JBEOPQ010000672.1:0-258 GCF_040310285.1 Pseudomonas sp. HY2-MNA-CIBAN-0224
GAGCTATCTTACGCTTGCCCAGCAGCTAAAGTACGCTGCCGATTAACTTCATATAGCGCCATGCCCGTGGCAACGCTTACATTTAAGCTTTGTAAGTTGCCATGCTCATTGCCTGACATCGGAATATAAACCAGCTCATCACAGCTCTCCGTCGTCAGGCGGCGCATGCCCTCTCCTTCTGACCCCATAATAATAGCTGTTTTACCTGTCAAGTCTGCCTCATGTATCGGCTTCGCCTCTGCATTGAGTGCTGTACCG
>NZ_JBEOPQ010000673.1:0-258 GCF_040310285.1 Pseudomonas sp. HY2-MNA-CIBAN-0224
AACAGCATTTTAGTGGACTACGAAAAGGCTAAGATGGATAAAATCGTGGCGGAAGACAGCTATGACACCCTTAAACAGCTTGCTGAGCCTTACTTAATGGCAATTCAAGGGTTAAATCAAGAGGAAATTGCTAGGGTGAATGAGGTAATGCAGCTAGAAAGCCGAAAAATCGCCATAGAGAGAGTTAAATATGAAAGGGCTAGGTATCTATCAAAATAGAGAATGAGTGCTGTTAAATCTAATTATGTAGGCATATAG
>NZ_JBEOPQ010000674.1:0-258 GCF_040310285.1 Pseudomonas sp. HY2-MNA-CIBAN-0224
CCAATTTTGCCTTAAATTTAGCCCCCTCGCAATGTATCATGGATTGTTTGTGCCATTTCTAAGCTAATTCCGGGTACTTTTGTCAATTCAGTCACGCTAGCGCCTTTGACTTCTTGTATTCCACCCAAATGTTGCAACAAGGCTTTACGCCTCTTAGGACCCACTCCGGCGATAGATTCTAATGTAGAGGTGTTACGTGTTTTCTGGCGTTTATTACGATGTCCGGCAATCGCAAATCGATGTGACTCATCACGGATG
>NZ_JBEOPQ010000675.1:0-258 GCF_040310285.1 Pseudomonas sp. HY2-MNA-CIBAN-0224
CTTCAGCATCTCAGACGACCATGTGGTCAGCGTGTTGACGAACTCTTGGGTATCCTTTATCCGCGCTTTTACTTCGCTATTTTCATGCTCAAATTCAGGACTGTCCATAAGTTCTTGTAAGAACTGCACCGTTGGCTCAAGCTCACGTTTTTGACGCTCAACGACGATAATACGTGCCAACTCCCAAACGTCGGTATTAGTCGTAAAATGATCGCGACGATCGCCCAATATCGATACTTTCTGTACTAGCCCCCAGTT
>NZ_JBEOPQ010000676.1:0-258 GCF_040310285.1 Pseudomonas sp. HY2-MNA-CIBAN-0224
TTATGTAACTGTATAGCCGCTGCAATCACACCTTCTGCATTGAAGCCCAACCGGTTCATACCAGTGTTGTATTTAATCCAAACTACTCTGGTTGCGCTATCAGCGGCTGGCATATTGTCCAACGCCCACTGCAACTGCTGGTTATGATGAATCACGCAGCTAATATCATGCTCAATCGCTTGTTGCCACTCATCAGCGGTAAAGGCACCTTCGATTAAACCAATGGTTTTATCCCAGCCCAATTGTCTGGCTTCCAAC
>NZ_JBEOPQ010000677.1:0-258 GCF_040310285.1 Pseudomonas sp. HY2-MNA-CIBAN-0224
GCGTACAAGCGACGTGGGCGGAATACTTCGTCGCCTCAGCCAACATGATATTTCCTGTGCCCGACAGTCTGAACGATGAGATGGCCGCGCAACTTATCGCGATGCCGCTCAGCGCTCTGATGATGATTGAATTCCTAGAGTTACAACCGGGTCAGTGGGTCATCCATAACGCTGCTAATGGCGCGGTCGGCAAGTCACTTGCGATGCTGGCAGCGGCGCGCGGTATCAAAACCATTAACGTCGTGCGCAATAGTGACG
>NZ_JBEOPQ010000678.1:0-258 GCF_040310285.1 Pseudomonas sp. HY2-MNA-CIBAN-0224
GCTATCGCTATTTTGTTTATAACACCTTGACCGAAACGGTACTGCGTTTAGACGCAATTGGACAGTCGTGTGTGCAGCTGCCTGAGGATCACGGCATTATATTTCCGGGTGGTTATTATTTACAAACGGGCGAGTATAAGCTGTTTGATGCCAATAATGTCGGTGCCAAAGACTTAAAGTTTAAACGTAAAATCGTATCGCCCAATGGCGAAGATGTGTTGTTTTTATTCTATGATGTCGCTTTAGGTGTCACAGGTC
>NZ_JBEOPQ010000679.1:0-258 GCF_040310285.1 Pseudomonas sp. HY2-MNA-CIBAN-0224
GATCAATAACGATATAAACCTGCGCGGTCATGTCGATACGGAAACGGCGATCGGTATTGGGCACTTCAATATAACCGACATAATAAATAGCCGCGTCCGTTGAGCTGGTGTCACTGATACTCTCAGGGGCGGGTTCAATCGCCTTGAGGACAGAGTCAAATTTTTGATCAGGATTACCAATGATATTAAAGTAGACGGGCAAACCCGCTTGGACATTAATAACGTCCGCTTCAGAGATTTGCGCGTTAATACGAACCG
>NZ_JBEOPQ010000680.1:0-257 GCF_040310285.1 Pseudomonas sp. HY2-MNA-CIBAN-0224
TAACGAGTATATGTCCAGATACAGCGGTTAATGGCTCTTTTTGGGTAAACGTCCAGCCGCGTCTGCCCGTTGGTGTACAGATAGCAAGTGGCTGTGATTGCCGTGCTAATGTTGCATGGAGTGCAAGGTATTGGCTGTCCAGCACTACTTTAACTTGTGCAGGCATAAAATCTAAAGTAACGGTCAGTTTGGCATGGGTAAATACCATTTGCCCTTGATAGCAATCACCTTGTAGTTGCGTATGGCGAGTCAAAGGT
>NZ_JBEOPQ010000681.1:0-257 GCF_040310285.1 Pseudomonas sp. HY2-MNA-CIBAN-0224
GTACCAATATCTGTCATATCTGTTTCAATGACTGCTTTAACACCGAGCGCTTTTGACTTATCGATTTGCAAAGTTGCTCGCGCTTCAGAAGACTGTAACTGATTACCACGTGCGGCCGCAGCCATGCCCGTTCCTATCCACCAGTCGCCTTCTAATTGACTGGCAGGCTTAGCATTTCGCTTACTCCAACCAAACTGCTCAGCACCTTGCTCCATACAGGCAATCAGCTGGCGCGTCGAAAATGGAATGTCTTTACT
>NZ_JBEOPQ010000682.1:0-257 GCF_040310285.1 Pseudomonas sp. HY2-MNA-CIBAN-0224
GTTGGGATCCCAGGGGTCGTGTCACCGTTTACCGGCTTGGTAAAAAACTCAAATTCAACCTGGATTAACGGTCATCCTTTAGACAAAGACTTAAGTGAATTGCTGAACCGCGAAGTGCGTGTTGCCAATGATGCAAACTGTTTTGCGGTATCAGAAGCGGTTGACGGCGCTGCCGCCGGTAAAGGTGTTGTTTTTGGTGGCATTATCGGTACAGGTTGTGGTGCAGGTATTGCCATTAACGGCCGTGTACATGGCGG
>NZ_JBEOPQ010000683.1:0-257 GCF_040310285.1 Pseudomonas sp. HY2-MNA-CIBAN-0224
GTAGTCTTGAGCCGTAATTGGTTAGCCAGTTAAAAGCCAGTTTTGCTTTGCCTCTCGCGCCTTTTTCAGCATACTCCGGTAGCTCTAAAAAAAGCTTAGAGATATAGGCATAATCTTCGATTCTATTACAGAAGAACACCGGATGATTGATCAAGTTAAAATCAAAAGTCGTACTATCTTCTTCACCTGGTGCTAGCTTCTCGCCCGGTACATCAAAAACTTTGATAGCCAGTCCTTGTGCTAACCCTAATTTACGG
>NZ_JBEOPQ010000684.1:0-257 GCF_040310285.1 Pseudomonas sp. HY2-MNA-CIBAN-0224
GTCATATACCGTGACGCCATTCGCTTCACCACGCAACTCCAGACGGCGACGAGCATTAATAAACGAACCCAGCGTGTTAGCGGCATCTGCCGGCGCTACACCAACATGGCGAGCCGCTGCAATCGCCATCAGGCCATTGTGCATATTATGTTCGCCTACCAGCGACCATTTCACTTCGCCCACTTTTTCGCCATCCAGCAAAACTTCCCATTCGGAAGCATCGGTGGTCAGCTTTTTCGCCTGCCAGTGACCCTGCT
>NZ_JBEOPQ010000685.1:0-257 GCF_040310285.1 Pseudomonas sp. HY2-MNA-CIBAN-0224
GTACATGCCTTGGCGATTCATGCTTATACGCCAACCGAATGGCAAGGTCAAAGTCCTGATAGCCCGCTATGTGCCGGACAAAATAAAAGCTAGGTAAGCTGTAGCCAATTTTTAAGTTAAATAACAATTATTAGAAACACGTTGCTCACGATGTGCTTGCCACTTAAACAGCTGACATCGCGTGCTTTTTTACAAACTTGCAAATTGCCCCGTTAAAGGAAATGACACTCGATGAAACATTTACATATGCTCATGGC
>NZ_JBEOPQ010000686.1:0-257 GCF_040310285.1 Pseudomonas sp. HY2-MNA-CIBAN-0224
GGTTGGTACTTATATTTGAGATTAATTGGCAGTTATTTAGCATTTCGGGTTCAGATTGAGAACACGCCTTAATAAAAAATGCAATTGTATCTTTCCTGTTGTCTCACTGATAGCGGTAGTTTATACCCACTGACTTCCGCGTTATAATGACGCTTTGTATTTTGCCCCTCTATTTAATTTTTATTTATTATTTTATTGCTGCTCATTATTTGAGGAGTGATGCGCTTTTTTAGGGTGATTTTTAAAAAGCGATAAAG
>NZ_JBEOPQ010000687.1:0-257 GCF_040310285.1 Pseudomonas sp. HY2-MNA-CIBAN-0224
ATATTCGCGAACTGCGCCGCTTACTGATGACCAGTTTGCAAGAAACCTTAAGTCAATGTACCCAAGAGTTGAGTATTGTCCAAGCGAGATTGTATGAGTTACTTGGGCGATTTAGGCAAATTCAGGGACGGACTCGGTTACTCAAAGGTTGGTTGTTACATAACGATTTACACCCTGATTATCAGCCCGAAAATCATGTGGTTCATAAAGTGGTTCCAGTATTATTTAATTGTGCTGAAGCGCTCATAGCCCCTGCT
>NZ_JBEOPQ010000688.1:0-257 GCF_040310285.1 Pseudomonas sp. HY2-MNA-CIBAN-0224
CTGCTACTACGACCGTTTGATAAATTCCCGAGCTCATTATTAGCCTAAAATCCTATTCAACTACTAAATTATCACAGACTCTTTCATAGCTTAGTTAGTAAATTGAGAAATGTCATTTTCAAACTATTTTTAAGTTTTTTGGAGTAAACGATGTATTTTGTGCGTAGAGGCAATCTAGACGACTTTACAGATATTGCTAACATGCACTTTGAGAGTTGGGGTGCCGCCTACTTAGGTTTGCTACCAGAGTCTTATAT
>NZ_JBEOPQ010000689.1:0-257 GCF_040310285.1 Pseudomonas sp. HY2-MNA-CIBAN-0224
GCGTTATTTAACGGATCATTCGCGATTGGCGGCGAAAAAAGTAAATTAAAATCAGCCCAATGACCAAGCCTATAGCCGCTACTAGCAAGCCCGCGTTAAAGTTATCGTCCTGCCCCGCCAGCGCCACTGTGACTAATGGGCCAATAAACTGCCCTAGCGCATAGGCCAATGTCGCCAGACCCATCAATAAGTTTGAGTAGGCAGGGTTGATGTTTTTCATCAACGTGAGTGTCATCGATACCATACCGACGAAGGTT
>NZ_JBEOPQ010000690.1:0-256 GCF_040310285.1 Pseudomonas sp. HY2-MNA-CIBAN-0224
GTTTGCATGTGTTTGACCAAGTCAGCGACAATATTTGGCTCGGCCATGAGACAAGCGCCAATTTTATTATGTTGGACGCGATCCGATGGGCAACCAACATTGATATTAACCTCATCATAACCATGCTGTTGCGCGAACTCGGCACACTGGGTCATCTCATCAATATATGCACCGCCAAGTTGCAGCACGATAGGCTGCTCGAGCGCGTCAAAGCGTAGATGCCGTGCTCGATTACCATGTATCAGCGCCCCTGTAC
>NZ_JBEOPQ010000691.1:0-256 GCF_040310285.1 Pseudomonas sp. HY2-MNA-CIBAN-0224
GGCTCAGCTTGATGCTGCATTCAATTGTCGCCTAAATACTCTATTAGGTGCAATTTTAAGCCCTAATAAAGTTCTTGATAGCAAGCCTAAAGGTAATTACCAACAAGCAGTTAAAAGTGCTCGTGAGATATTAAAGCCGATTATCGAGAAACAGCAATTAGATTGCGATTCAGTAGAAAAAATCATTAGATCTAAAAAGTCGGCTATTTATGTTGAAGGTTGCCCTGGTGCTGGTAAAACACGGCTGATAGTAGAC
>NZ_JBEOPQ010000692.1:0-256 GCF_040310285.1 Pseudomonas sp. HY2-MNA-CIBAN-0224
TTTGTCTTTGAGTAGGGCGCATGCGCGTTTGGCTTCTTCGATATCTTTGCCTTGTAAAGCTGGGTTTTTAGCAATTGCCTCTTTAGAATGGCGACGCATAATAGGAAAGTCTAAAAAATAAAACGCTTGACCGATAACAGGAATGTATATCAGCTCAAACTTGGTAAAAAAGCGCGTTAATGGCAAGCGGTTTTCACTAATGTATTGCACGATACTGGTATCTACCCATGACTGATGGTTGCTCATCAGTAGATAC
>NZ_JBEOPQ010000693.1:0-256 GCF_040310285.1 Pseudomonas sp. HY2-MNA-CIBAN-0224
GCATATAGATGGCTGGTCAAGTATAGATTTTAACTGGGCTACATACAAAGGTGTAACTACAACTAGATGTGTTTTCTTTGGATGTAGATCTGCCTTAAAAACTAATTCTTTTGCTAAAAGAATTTCAGCATTACCGAACTATTCTACTGTTGAAGTTATAGGTCAAAGCACATCATCCTTCCCTTCTGTATTTCCTGATTACCGAGTAACGACAGGCGCTCGAAGTATTCCTATATTTGGAGGAGCAGGCTGGGAT
>NZ_JBEOPQ010000694.1:0-256 GCF_040310285.1 Pseudomonas sp. HY2-MNA-CIBAN-0224
TCATTGAGGTGGTCATTGAAGATCTAGGTGAGCCGGTCATTGTCGACAGTCGTATTATCGAAATTCGCGGTGAAGGTCGCGAGCAAGAAGAATACCAAGCGTTGGAAAAAGAGCTACCACCGCAAGAAGGCGATGTATTCAATCATCGCGTTTACAAAAACAGTAAAGCGGCGCTAGAGTCACTCAGCAACACTTATGGTTATTTTGACCAGTATTGGCTGAACAAATCAGTCGATATCATTTTGCCAGACAATAC
>NZ_JBEOPQ010000695.1:0-256 GCF_040310285.1 Pseudomonas sp. HY2-MNA-CIBAN-0224
GCATTAGGTGAGCAAGCATTAAACTGGGTATTACAAGCAGAACAACTGGGGACCGGCCATGCGGTCGCGCAAGCAACCCCAAACATTAATGACCACGATACCGTTTTGATCCTATATGGCGATGTGCCGCTTATTCAGCAATCAACCCTAGAAGCATTATTGGCTGCTCGCCCTGTAAATGGCCTAGCTATTTTGACGGTTAATTTACCTAACCCTAGCGGTTATGGTCGTATTGTGCGTGAGCATGGCAGCGTAG
>NZ_JBEOPQ010000696.1:0-256 GCF_040310285.1 Pseudomonas sp. HY2-MNA-CIBAN-0224
CCAGTGCGGTATGTCTGATCAATTCGCGCAATAGCACTCGCGTTGGCTTGGTTGTCATAGCTATTGCCAAAGCTCGTCAGCGTGATTTTATTGTCGCCTGAACCGTAGACACCGTCATCTTCTCCGCCACATCCTACGAGTGCCATCGCGAGTAAGGATAGGGTCATAGGCAAAAATACTGTTGCTTTCATAAAAGGCGTCCTTACGGTTAGGATTTTTTATAGGGTTATGCTGATAGTGTGTGAAAAACCATGTG
>NZ_JBEOPQ010000697.1:0-256 GCF_040310285.1 Pseudomonas sp. HY2-MNA-CIBAN-0224
GTTGTAGGCGGGTCGCACATGCGGATGACGCGACTGGTCGACACATTATGGAAGCTTTAACAATAAAGGTAAAAGCGGCAAGCAACATTAATGTTTTACCGTTTCATGAGGCGCTCAGCCTTTTAACGAATAGCGCCAATCCAAATAAGCAATGCCAAGGGGCGCTTGTTTTTGATCATACTCATCAACGACAGCTTACGTTTCACAGTCGTGCCGTTGTCTTAGCCAGTGGTGGCTTGGGGCAACTGTTTAAACG
>NZ_JBEOPQ010000698.1:0-256 GCF_040310285.1 Pseudomonas sp. HY2-MNA-CIBAN-0224
GTTCGTTGGTACTAAACGCGCTGCTAGCGGTATCATCCGTGAACAAGCTGCCCGCGCTGGTATGCCATACGTTGACCATCGCTGGTTAGGTGGTATGCTTACCAACTGGAAAACCCTTCGCCAGTCAATCAACCGTCTAAAAGAGCTAGAAAAACAAGCAGAAGACGGTACTTTCGCTAAGCTTACTAAGCGTGAAGCATTAGAGCGTACTCGCGATATGGAGAAACTTGAGCGTTCATTAGGCGGTATCAAAGAC
>NZ_JBEOPQ010000699.1:0-256 GCF_040310285.1 Pseudomonas sp. HY2-MNA-CIBAN-0224
TTATTATCTAGTCCATTAGAGTGAAAAGAACACCATTATTTTATTTGACTATATTGAATTGCTTAATTTAATCGTAGCATATATTTTTTGTCAGATTTAGCTAAATAACCACAATCATCTTGCTATCAAACCTATTTAAAAACAGTCAATTCACTATAAAAAAATTACACTATTAAGCGTGCTTGAGTTATTACATATACATCGGCACTCAGTCACTTTTTATCTTTTTTAAATTGTATAAACTATAGCTTAACAC
>NZ_JBEOPQ010000700.1:0-256 GCF_040310285.1 Pseudomonas sp. HY2-MNA-CIBAN-0224
ATTGGGCAGATCATTAAAGTGCGCCAAAGGATAGCTAATCGCTATCTGTGCGGGTAGACGCAACCATTCTAAAATCGTTTTATTGGCAGCAGGCAAATGATACTTCCCTGCCAATAGCGCAGATTTATTGACCCATTTTAGCGCTTGCCCTTCTAAGCCATAGCAAAGATGGCGATGTTGCTCATACTGCCCTGCTGTCAGCTCAATATTATAGACCTGCAAGCTCACTTGCTTATCCCCATAATCATGATGCAGT
>NZ_JBEOPQ010000701.1:0-256 GCF_040310285.1 Pseudomonas sp. HY2-MNA-CIBAN-0224
TAGTAAATGCCATCATATAAAAGCCTTTTTCACTTAAGCTCAAACCCCCTGCATTCATGAGCCCAACGGCAATAAGAAAAATCGATACCGCTAGCGCCGCCCAACTTATTAAATAGTATAAGTTGGTGGTTGGAATACCCTCAGCGCGATCACGAATCGTTTTTTGTAGACTAATCGCTGAATATAGCCCAAGTGCCAAAACGGCAAAGTAGTAGCCTTTCTCATTAAGTAGCATACTTTGTGCATTCCATAATCC
>NZ_JBEOPQ010000702.1:0-256 GCF_040310285.1 Pseudomonas sp. HY2-MNA-CIBAN-0224
TGATTGAGTACACCGAAAAAATGCTTCGTGCTCATGGTGATGATCATGATGAGATCAAACCATTGGCGCAATGTGTACGCGAGTTAATTGACGAATTAATGCCCCACTTGATGAAAGAAGAACAGATCCTGTTTCCAGCGATTAAATCCCTCAGCTTAGGTCAGCCTGTCAATGTCTGTTTTGGCCATATTGGCAACCCGATTAACATTATGTTGCACGAGCATGATAATGCCGACCTCATGCTTCATACTATTCC
>NZ_JBEOPQ010000703.1:0-256 GCF_040310285.1 Pseudomonas sp. HY2-MNA-CIBAN-0224
AGTCACTGGTTTGCCGAACCAATAGCCTTGCCCGTACTGGCAACCCATGTCTAATAGTAAATCACGCTGCTGCTCGGTTTCGATACATTCAGCGATAACTTGCATGTCAAGTGCCACTGCCAAATCTAAAATTGCCTTGACGATGGCGTATTGAGTACGGTTGGTTTCAATCTTTGATATAAAACTTTTATCGATTTTGATAAAGTCAAAAGGGTATTCTTGTAAATAGCTTAAAGATGCATAACCTGTGCCGAAG
>NZ_JBEOPQ010000704.1:0-256 GCF_040310285.1 Pseudomonas sp. HY2-MNA-CIBAN-0224
CTGCCACTAACGTCAAAGTATTTATTGAAACCGGTCCAGGCGAGGGCGCTTTAGCTGATCCAAGTGAGCCACGCGCACTCAGTACAGAAGAGGTGGGCGAGTTGGTCGCGATGTATGCACAAGCTGCTCGCAACGCAATAAAAGCTGGAGTTGACGGGGTAGAGCTGCATTGTGCCAATGGTTATTTAGTGAATCAATTCATCTCTGAGCATAGCAATACACGCGATGATCAATATGGTGGTTCACTGTCTAATCG
>NZ_JBEOPQ010000705.1:0-256 GCF_040310285.1 Pseudomonas sp. HY2-MNA-CIBAN-0224
ACCCAGCCGTATGATAATAAAAACTACTATGTGCTTTATCCAAAGTCGGATAGTGCCAGCTTTAAGAGTTTATCAATGAGCTGTAGTGGTGGTAAGCCAGTCAGGATGGTGCTAAATGATACCTTAGTTCAAACGACCTCTATCAAGTTTAGTGGCATCAAACTGAACCCGAGCATCAGCAGCAGCCATTTTAAATTTACCCCGCCAAAGGGCGTTGATATTATTAACCAATAATTAACAATCAGTACTGTTAATC
>NZ_JBEOPQ010000706.1:0-255 GCF_040310285.1 Pseudomonas sp. HY2-MNA-CIBAN-0224
TCTGGCGGTAGGGCATGGGCGGCTAAATAGGTGGTGCTGACATGAATGTTGTGTTTGTCAGCGAGCGCGCGGGCGACTTTTAGCATTTTTCGCTCAGTTTCTAAGTCCAGTCCATAGCCAGATTTGATTTCGACACTGGTCACGCCTTCTTTGATGAGCGCGAGCAGGCGCTTTTCACTTTGCGCAAACAATTCTTCCTCATTCGCTACGCGGGTAGCGCTAACGGTTGAGACAATGCCGCCACCTTGTGCCGCG
>NZ_JBEOPQ010000707.1:0-255 GCF_040310285.1 Pseudomonas sp. HY2-MNA-CIBAN-0224
GCCAATACCTTGATGCAGCATCGCAGTGAGTTACGCGCAGTATTAGGGTTTAGCCAAGATGTTTATCTGAATCTTTCACCTTATGTGTGTGCAATACCCGGTGAAGATAGCCAGTTATTGAATGTGAATACCATTAAGGTTGAGCAGGCCGCTTTACTTGCTGGGATGCTTGAAAATAAAATTTCAGTGAGTGAAGCTGAAAACATTATCAATAATCGTCCCGCGGATGGGTATGAAAAAATTGAAGAGTTTTGG
>NZ_JBEOPQ010000708.1:0-255 GCF_040310285.1 Pseudomonas sp. HY2-MNA-CIBAN-0224
GTTAAGACCAAGTCGATGGCAGATGGTCGCGAAGCGTTCCAAGCTGAAGGGATTGCTTGTTATCAGACATTCCTACGCGGTATGCTCGATATCACTGACAATATCGTTGATGGAAAAATTGTCCCGCCAGCCGATACGGTGCGTCATGACGAAGACGACCCGTATTTGGTCGTTGCCGCTGACAAAGGCACGGCAAGCTTCTCCGATATAGCCAATGCCTTAGCTGCTGAATACAACTTTTGGCTTGATGACGCC
>NZ_JBEOPQ010000709.1:0-255 GCF_040310285.1 Pseudomonas sp. HY2-MNA-CIBAN-0224
GGGATAAGCCAATAGGGAGTTGCTTCACTGCTTGAGGCACAGTTAGGAAAGTCGGGGTTTTTCGACGGACCCGCAATGGTTTTTTCGACGACCATAGAGATATATTGCTCATTACTGCCTTCTAAGGTGTTACCGTTTAAGATGACTTCCATACCAGTGCTTTTGGCATAATCACGGATAGCATTGACCTTTGAGTTCATAGGTGCATAAGCGTCTGCGCCGACGCCGTTTTCTGAGGTCACGCGTATGCCGTCT
>NZ_JBEOPQ010000710.1:0-255 GCF_040310285.1 Pseudomonas sp. HY2-MNA-CIBAN-0224
GAAATGCGTATTCCTTTTAAAGCGCTGCGTTTTGCACAAAATAAAGAGCAATTAACCTGGGGTTTTGCCCTAATGCGCAATTATCAACGAGATGTGCTTTATCAGTTATCAAACATTGGGTTTGATCGCGATATTAAGTGCAGCCTTTGCCAGTTTGATAAACTTACCGGCTTTGAAAAAATAACGGCCAGCAAAAACCTGCAATTAACGCCTACTTTAACTGCGCTGCGTAACGATACCAAATCACAGTTACCG
>NZ_JBEOPQ010000711.1:0-255 GCF_040310285.1 Pseudomonas sp. HY2-MNA-CIBAN-0224
TGTTATAAGCTAAAGGCTTACCAGCTTCGACACCAAAGCCATTGACGACGTTTAATACGCCTTTAGGTAACAGGTCAGCCGCACCGATAATCTCTAACATATAGAGAATAGAGGCAGGGGTTTGCTCAGCAGGTTTGAGAACCACACAGTTACCCGCAGCAAGCGCAGGAGCCAGTTTCCACACGGCCATTAGGATAGGGAAGTTCCAAGGGATAATCTGACCAACAACGCCTAGTGGCTCATGGAAATGATAGG
>NZ_JBEOPQ010000712.1:0-255 GCF_040310285.1 Pseudomonas sp. HY2-MNA-CIBAN-0224
CGTTTATATCGAAGCGGGTTGTGTCATCAAAAACGCGAAAATTGGTAATGCCTGTCATATCAAACCTTATTGTGTGATTGATCATGCTGAGATTGGTGCAGGTGTCGATGTTGGTCCTTTTGCCCATTGGCGTCCAGAAACCGTATTGGCTGACAATAGCAAGGTCGGAAATTTTGTCGAAATCAAAAAATCGACGATCGGTCATGGCAGCAAAGTCAATCATTTAAGCTATGTTGGCGATGCCATGGTTGGTAC
>NZ_JBEOPQ010000713.1:0-254 GCF_040310285.1 Pseudomonas sp. HY2-MNA-CIBAN-0224
GCCCAGCAGCAATAAAAAGTTTGTCATGAGATCCTCGCAGTTGTCAGCGATGATGAAAAGCACCATGCGAGACGCGGATAGCGACTGCCCAAGCCTGTCTGACAAAAACTCATGGCGCGTCAGCCGTCTAAACAGTACGCAGTTGTTGGCGCAACACGAGTGCTGGACAGGGGCTTATAACGCTGGCATGGGCATCTGGGTACTCAATGACACGAAGCCTTATAAGCCGACCTTGGTGACCACTAGTGCGACTG
>NZ_JBEOPQ010000714.1:0-254 GCF_040310285.1 Pseudomonas sp. HY2-MNA-CIBAN-0224
GTTGATCAGCATAATCCATCTGAGTGCTGATGATAAAGCTTACCCGCTTTGGCAACGGCTTGCTGCCCATTGACTCAAAAGTCTTACGCCCCATAATAACGATACCTTGAATAGCGCCATCGTTATCTTTGGTCGTCATTTTTTTAAAGTGCTGCAAGTCTGCTGAGATATGCCACGGCAGTGCATTGTCTTTACCGATACAACGATTGCTACTGATAGCAGCAATTTGGGCGACTTCAGTGTGGGCATAACTC
>NZ_JBEOPQ010000715.1:0-254 GCF_040310285.1 Pseudomonas sp. HY2-MNA-CIBAN-0224
CTTATCGATCGCTGTGTGCATATCTTTCATGAAGATCAGACCAAAGCAAAATTGATCTATGGTACGAATACACCTGATTTTGAAGGTGATAGTTTCGGTGAAGATATGGATCATCAAGTGGTTGAACTGGTATATAAACGTTTAGCAGAACGGTATGAAGTGCCAAAATTTGAAGATATCCAAGATGTTCTTTTGGTCACTTATAGTATTATCAACGCTATCTTTACGGTTTCTTACCGCCGTCATGAGAGCAT
>NZ_JBEOPQ010000716.1:0-254 GCF_040310285.1 Pseudomonas sp. HY2-MNA-CIBAN-0224
TTACAACTGTGTACGGGGATAGATTAGCAATATTTTTCGCCAAAAAACGTTCATTTTAGTAATAATGTCGGTAGGTTATGTAATCTTTGTAGCAAATCTTAATATTTAGACATTTTTGCTTGGCTTTGCAGCACTTATGTGTAGAGATGGTGAGGTATCACTCAACTCCGAGCATTTTCACCCTATAATTTACTATAAACCATGACAGTTCACACTAACTGGTTCCTACTTACCATTACTATGCCTTAGAATAG
>NZ_JBEOPQ010000717.1:0-254 GCF_040310285.1 Pseudomonas sp. HY2-MNA-CIBAN-0224
TCATCTTACTGATGCCTTCAGGCTTGGAGATCATTTTCATCATTTTTGCCATTTGCTTGTGCTGCTTGAGCAAACGATTGACGTCTTGAATCTCGCGACCTGAACCTGCGGCAATACGGCGTTTACGGCTTGGATTAATCTTATCAGGGTTTTTACGCTCAAACGGCGTCATTGAATTAATCAATGCTTCCATTTCACGCACTTTTTCTTCTGGCTTAGCATCTTCAACCGCTTTTTGCATGTCAGAGCCGCCC
>NZ_JBEOPQ010000718.1:0-254 GCF_040310285.1 Pseudomonas sp. HY2-MNA-CIBAN-0224
TTATTTTTAGAACCCTAAATAACACCGCCCGTGTTCTTAAAAACGCCATATCGGACGAAGTTGTCGCCAAGGAGTATCGAGAGGGCGGCGTTGAATTTGCAGAGATACGTCCGCTCGTTGCTGGTGCTCGTGGTCAAGCAGTGCTCAATTCAGGCGAGGTGGATGATGGGGTCATTACGGCAGGTCAAGTTGTCGGCCTCATTGATGATATTCCAACTTGTGCCGAGCTCTTAGATCGCATCGTCGCTGATTGT
>NZ_JBEOPQ010000719.1:0-254 GCF_040310285.1 Pseudomonas sp. HY2-MNA-CIBAN-0224
ATATAGGGTTAACTATATTAAGATCTAACAATTGCTACCACACTACCCTCCTATTTATTTGCTGTCTGCAATCATGTATTTATTTTTAAATATATGACAAGATATCGAATATAGGTGGGTTTTTTGTCCTATTTAGAGTATAAAGTTGCTAGCGCACTTATTAGAATTTTTATCAATCCATTAAATAATGAAAGTTAATAAAAACTCGACCAAATCATCCAACATAATAATAAGGGAGACCACCATGAGTAGTT
>NZ_JBEOPQ010000720.1:0-254 GCF_040310285.1 Pseudomonas sp. HY2-MNA-CIBAN-0224
GGAAAAGACAATGTCTGACTCTTTATTGCGTTATCAACAAGATATTCGTCGTTTTTCTGATGAATTGATTCGCATCCAAGCACCCATTAAAATTTTAGACTCGATAAAATGGCCAAGACAAATTGAAGATGATTTTTTAGCGAAACAAAGTAAAACGTTGCCCAATGTCAGCAATGATTTCTATCAGTCTATTCCTCTGGCATTTAATGCAGATCAAACCCAAACCGACCTGCAAGGCTTAAAAAGTGCCGTTG
>NZ_JBEOPQ010000721.1:0-254 GCF_040310285.1 Pseudomonas sp. HY2-MNA-CIBAN-0224
GTACTGAGCAATCACGCTCAAATAGATGCACATAATTACCATGCGTATCACCGAATACTTGGATTTCTATATGACGTGGTTTTAGCGCATATTTTTCGACCAACACTTGATCATTGCCAAAACTGGTAATCGCTTCGCGGCGGCATGAGTCCAACAGGTCAATAAAATCGCTACTTTTTTCAACGATACGCATGCCTTTGCCGCCGCCACCTGCACTCGCTTTAATCAAGACAGGGTAGCCAATACTATCTGCC
>NZ_JBEOPQ010000722.1:0-254 GCF_040310285.1 Pseudomonas sp. HY2-MNA-CIBAN-0224
CTATATTGAGTGTTTTAAAAGAGCGATAAAAGATAGATTAGCAAATCATGGGCTTTGCGCCAATGCTATTCCTGTAAGGATGCGACTCGATGATATAAGCACTATTACATACAGTCATCATAAGAATAAATTATGTTTCAACCATTTCATTTTAGCTGTAAAACATCGACAATGTCGGTATCTGAATTATATCGTGCATACCCTAAACTTTCAGCAGATCGTTACCCATTTGCACGTGACCAAACTAAGGACAA
>NZ_JBEOPQ010000723.1:0-254 GCF_040310285.1 Pseudomonas sp. HY2-MNA-CIBAN-0224
GGCTGATACGCAGCAGTCACTTCTTCAGTTTGTGACTCGATTAAGCCGGCTAACACGATACGACTTTTTGGTGCCATTAAGGTAACAAAATAAGGTGCTAAGCCAATCAGTGGCTTGGCTAAAATATTGGCGACCATCACTTCTACAGGTTTAACGTCGTGTTGTTTCCAATAATCAGTAAAGTCTTCGGGTAAAAATGCTTGCAAGCGATCATCGACATGATTGCGTACAGCATTTTGATTGGTCGCCAGCAC
>NZ_JBEOPQ010000724.1:0-254 GCF_040310285.1 Pseudomonas sp. HY2-MNA-CIBAN-0224
CGCAGACGCAATAACGGTCAGCATTGAAGACAATCTCATTTTTAAAGCCGCACGCGCATTGCTAGCGTTTGCCATAGAATCAACCAAACTACCTAAGCAACTAGCGTCAGTGCAAATTACTCTAGATCAGCATTTGCCGATGGGTGCAGGCTTGGGTGGTGGTTCGTCCAATGCCGCGACAACTCTACTAACATTAAATGAGATTTGGCAGCTGAATTTAACGTGTGAGGAGCTTATAGAAATCGGTGCAAAAG
>NZ_JBEOPQ010000725.1:0-253 GCF_040310285.1 Pseudomonas sp. HY2-MNA-CIBAN-0224
TCAGGAAAAATACTAATGACGGCAAAATACATCTGATGTCTACTTGCACAATGGCTAATAAAAGCTAAATGAATCGGTGTAACTATTAACGATGCTCAGCGATAAAGCCGAAACTTATATCAGCAAAGCTTGTCTTAATAAGACCTTATTAACCATTACTGATTAATTATTGCTTATTATTAATAATCACTTGGCCATGCCACAAGCACCGTTTTCGCAGTCATATCGACCTGCATCACGGTTTGCTTATGCC
>NZ_JBEOPQ010000726.1:0-253 GCF_040310285.1 Pseudomonas sp. HY2-MNA-CIBAN-0224
TTGTTACTCAATGTTGCAAATGATAGCGGATATTGGGATAAATGGAAATAAGAGTTTGCCTGTTTTAGCAAAAACCTCAATCATTCATACTACTTAGGTAAATTTGATCATAAAAAAAAGCGACCGGAGTCGCTTTTTTTTGTTACTACTATATTAATAGCTTGTCGCTTACTGCATTTGTTCTTTAATCAAGTCACCAATGGTTTTTGGCTGTGCATCAGAACCTGGAGCAGCAGTCGTGCTAGTGCTACCA
>NZ_JBEOPQ010000727.1:0-253 GCF_040310285.1 Pseudomonas sp. HY2-MNA-CIBAN-0224
CAATATAGCATTGTTTGCGTTTTTTAGTCTTTCCATGCAGTTTGCACAGGTTCAAAGCCTAAGATCTTATCAGCGAGCAATCGTGTCAAACGGCTGCTACTACTACCAAGACCATTCAATCTAATCTCTGCCATAATCGCTTGTGTTGGTTTGTCTCTAACGTTCAAGTCATTATAGTAACGACGACCATAAACTGCAAAACCGAAACAGCAATCTTCATAATCAATACCGACTAACGAGTCGAGCATCTTAT
>NZ_JBEOPQ010000728.1:0-253 GCF_040310285.1 Pseudomonas sp. HY2-MNA-CIBAN-0224
AGCGTAACGCGCCAGCTTCGAGCAAATCCGCCTTGGCTAATGGGCAGGCGGATAAGTCTAACAATCTAGCACTGAGTGCTGCTGGTCACGCCAGCTACCACAATCGCATACAGCCTATCGAAGGGGTTTTTGAGGACCTCTTTGATGCGCAAATGATATTGCTGCTGTCGACCAGTTGTCATTTTTTGTGGCTGGGTTGGTATAGCGAGCGACTCTACTACTACGACAGCCTAATGAAACAGTTGATCAAAGG
>NZ_JBEOPQ010000729.1:0-253 GCF_040310285.1 Pseudomonas sp. HY2-MNA-CIBAN-0224
TGGTCAGGCTGCCGTCGGCCTCCTCGCGCAGCCACAGGCTGTGCTCCGGGGCGTAGCGCAGCGGGTCGGGAAATTCCAGGCCGTGCACATTCATAGGGTCAGCACCCGTTCGTATTCGAGGATCATCTGCGCCAGTTCGCCGCCGCTGGAAATTTCATCCAGCTCGGCGATCAGCGTGGCGGGGTCAAGCTGCACCCCGGGCTGGCGGCACATCAGCAATCGTGCGCCGGCCTGCTTGGCGTTGCGGATAAAG
>NZ_JBEOPQ010000730.1:0-253 GCF_040310285.1 Pseudomonas sp. HY2-MNA-CIBAN-0224
TCTAAGGACAAGCTATCAGCACCTTCGTCTAAATTGGCGTTACTATTTTTGCTGCTGAGTTTGATTTTTAAGCGCAGATCATTGGGGGAGTCGGCGTGCAATATCGCTTCTTTATAAGTGATTTCGCCATGCTCATACAAGTCAAAGAGTGCTTGGTCAAAGGTTTGCATGCCGCTGTCACGCGAGCGCGTCATGACATCTTTGATTTCGTGCACTTCGCCTTTACGGATATAGTCGCTGATCAGTTGTGAGT
>NZ_JBEOPQ010000731.1:0-253 GCF_040310285.1 Pseudomonas sp. HY2-MNA-CIBAN-0224
GGGTTCTACATCGGCTTCATTAGTATCCGCTGCTTTGGCTTCTTTTTTCGATCCAAGTTTTTCATCACGAATTTTATCTTCAATCTCTTTCGCAATCGCAGGATTTTCTTTTAAGAACAGTACAGAGTTGGCTTTACCTTGACCAATTTTTTCATCGCCATAGCTATACCAAGAGCCTGCTTTACCAACCGCCCCAATCTCAACGCCTAAGTCAATCACTTCGGCTAAATGATTGGTACCTTCACCATAAGTG
>NZ_JBEOPQ010000732.1:0-253 GCF_040310285.1 Pseudomonas sp. HY2-MNA-CIBAN-0224
GACATAAAACCTACCCTTAAAACATTAAAACTGGCGTTTACAACTATAGAGAATTCAATAGCCTATTATTATTAATATTAACTTATCAATAGATTTGAGCCATTAATTAAAAAACAATAATGGCAAAGTCTCTCTACCGTGCATCATTATAGCAAATTGCCGCTATGTAGTTGCAGTTGAATATAGTCATCGTAATGTTTGGCTCACTAGAATAACTAAGCAAGGTGTCTTTTCATGGTGATCTGTGCAGATT
>NZ_JBEOPQ010000733.1:0-253 GCF_040310285.1 Pseudomonas sp. HY2-MNA-CIBAN-0224
TCTTGACGACTTCGCGAGTCACGCTGGCATTATAATCATAGTCCATTGGCGTTTTGCCATCTTCACCGAGCGAGCCGTCCATCATCACTGATGAGAAGCCAAGCTGAATTGAGCGCTGGCAAATAGCAGGTGACATACCATGATCCTGATGCATCACTACTGGGATATGTGGCCACTCTTCGATAGCTGCGATAATCAAATGACGTAAAAACGCCGACCCTGCATAACTACGTGCTCCAGCACTGGCTTGGAC
>NZ_JBEOPQ010000734.1:0-253 GCF_040310285.1 Pseudomonas sp. HY2-MNA-CIBAN-0224
GAACAGTTGTTGGTTATTTGCGGTGACAAGGGGTCGGGTAAATCTACACTGACAGCCGCATTAGCAAGTGAACTGGACGACTATAATTGCGCATTAATCATTTGTCCTCAACACGCAGATAGCGCTGAAATTCGTCGAAAAATTCTGGTCCAATTAATCTCCGCCCCTATTTTTGATGATGAACGTCCTTTAATGGACACTGTGCTTAGGATCCAATCTAGTCTAACAAAGCCGCTGCACATCATTATTGATG
>NZ_JBEOPQ010000735.1:0-253 GCF_040310285.1 Pseudomonas sp. HY2-MNA-CIBAN-0224
GTTTTGCGTCACTTGATTATAATTTTGAGCGTTATCAAGTGGATAAATTGGTTAAGGTAGATGTATTAATCAATGGTGAGAAAGTCGATGCACTTGCCATGATTGTGCACGAAACCAAATCGCGTTATCGTGGTAATGCGCTCGTTGGTAAGATGAAAGAGCTGATCCCACGTCAGATGTTTGATGTCGCTATTCAAGCGGCAATTGGTAGCCAGATTATCGGACGTAGTACCGTAAAAGCCATGCGTAAAGA
>NZ_JBEOPQ010000736.1:0-253 GCF_040310285.1 Pseudomonas sp. HY2-MNA-CIBAN-0224
GATTAGGGGTCATCACTACTAAAATAAAAAGCAGCTAGAATAAAAAATAGCGCTGTGCCATCGGTAGATATTCAGCAGGCTCACAGGTCAACAGTTCACCATCAGCATATACTTCATAAGTCTCGGGATTGACCTCCATCTGAGGACAGTAGCTGTTAAACTTCATGTCTTGTTTGCGTACTTGACGGATGTTGTGTACGGCTTTGATAACTTTTTCTAATCCTAATTGCTTGTCAACGCCCTTGTCTATAGC
>NZ_JBEOPQ010000737.1:0-253 GCF_040310285.1 Pseudomonas sp. HY2-MNA-CIBAN-0224
CCCATGCCACCTTTAAGGTTAGACACGTTTTCAAACCCTTGTTTAGTAAGAAGTTGAGCGGCTTGAGAAGATGTAGTACCTGAGTCACATACTAATATAATGGGGTTAGTTTTGAAATTTTCAAGGCTTGTGACTTTATTATTTTTAATTTCTGATAAGGTCACTTTAAGCGCATCAACAATATGGCCTTTTTTAAATTCTTCTTTACCTCGCACATCAACGACTCTGGCATCTTGCTTATTCACCATGAGTG
>NZ_JBEOPQ010000738.1:0-252 GCF_040310285.1 Pseudomonas sp. HY2-MNA-CIBAN-0224
GCTCAAAACCGATGGCGGACATGGTGGTCATAACGGTTTGCGCGATATTACGCCGCATATTGGCAACGACTTTCATCGCCTGCGCGTGGGTATTGGGCATCCGGGACACAAGTCTAAAGTCAGCGGACACGTCCTATCAAAAGCTTCCTCCGATGAGCAAATTGCCATTGATAGCGCCGTGAGCGCCGCGTTTGAAGCTTTGCCCCTGCTGTTAAGTGGTGATATTGAAAAAGCTCGCTCTCAGATTAATAG
>NZ_JBEOPQ010000739.1:0-252 GCF_040310285.1 Pseudomonas sp. HY2-MNA-CIBAN-0224
CAACGAGCCTTACGATACGGTCATGGTTCATGATTGGCTAGAAGCACAGAAACTGCTAAAAAGTGCGGGCGGTGACAGTTATTTGGCCGACATCTTGAGCCAAAGCCCTGCCACCTTATTCAACCTGACCGCCTACGCCCAGCGCGTACGTGAGCTGTCTACCCTACGCCAATTGATCACGACTGGCAACGAGATGCTAACGCTGGCCTATAATCCCAAAGACCAAACCGTCAGTGATATTTTGGACAGCGT
>NZ_JBEOPQ010000740.1:0-252 GCF_040310285.1 Pseudomonas sp. HY2-MNA-CIBAN-0224
TAGTAGCGCTTAGCGAAAGTTCTTTACAGCACAATAAAGGCGTTACGAAAGCCAAACTCGATTCATGTATATTAAGTCGACATATATTGTTACAATGTTTAATGAAAAACGTTTAAGATCGTATTTAACTAAGCAAATATTAAATTAAACGTCTGAAAAACACATAAGGGGGTGTCCCATGTCTTCAATCACCACACTTTTTACCAAAACCTGTCGTCTGTTAGCAGGTAGCGGCGCAGCGCTTGTCCTGAC
>NZ_JBEOPQ010000741.1:0-252 GCF_040310285.1 Pseudomonas sp. HY2-MNA-CIBAN-0224
CTGCAAAGGGGGTCCAGCCGCAGCGGGCGAGGATGGGTTGGCTGCTGACCGGCTTGCCGGCAGGCTCCGGTTTGATCAGTACCAGGTCGGCCCAATAGCCTTCACGCACGTAGCCGCGATCAGCAATGGCGAACAGGTCGGCCACGCGGTGGCTGGTCTTGGCGACCAATGTGGTGAGGGGCAAATGCCCGTCGGCCACCAACTCCAGTAACGCCGGCAGGGCATGCTGCACCAGGGGCAAGCCTGAGGGTG
>NZ_JBEOPQ010000742.1:0-252 GCF_040310285.1 Pseudomonas sp. HY2-MNA-CIBAN-0224
GATCACCGTAATACCCGATCCAGATCGCGCTTTATTACTAGAGCTTATGCAGCAACGTGACTTTATTGATGTCATTATTCCACGCGGTGGCGAAGGCTTAATCAATTTTGTTACAGATAACAGTAAAATACCTGTTATTCAACACTTTAAAGGTGTTTGTCATTTGTATGTTGATAAAGATGCCGATCTTGATATTGCGATGTCTTTATTGCTCAATGGTAAAACCCAACGCACTGGAGTATGTAATGCTCT
>NZ_JBEOPQ010000743.1:0-252 GCF_040310285.1 Pseudomonas sp. HY2-MNA-CIBAN-0224
CTATGAAGACCATCTAGAGTTCTTTTCTATCAAGGTTCAAGACGGCCCTTTGACCTCACGCCTACAACATATCAAAGTCGGCGATGAGCTATTGGTCAGCAAAAAGCCCACCGGCACGCTAGTCTTAGACGATCTACTACCCGGTAAACACCTTTATATGTTGTCCACTGGTACGGGGCTTGCGCCATTTTTGGCCTTGGCACGTGACCCTGAGGTTTATGAGCGCTTTGATAAAATCATCTTGGTGCATGG
>NZ_JBEOPQ010000744.1:0-252 GCF_040310285.1 Pseudomonas sp. HY2-MNA-CIBAN-0224
GCCTTAGACAGCGAAGGATTTCATGAAATCGATTTTTCGATGGCGAATCGCTATGGACAAGTCCTAAACTGTCACATTACTTATCGCAGAATCTATGTGGGGCAAACGGCTTATTATGTCGGGGTGGTTCGTGATATGTCGTCTGTTGTCGAGGACAGAAAACAAGTGGCTCATCTGCTTAATTACGATCAACTGACCGGCTTGCCCAATCGCAAGGTGTTTTTGAGTCAGACCAGTGAGCTGTTGTTAGAG
>NZ_JBEOPQ010000745.1:0-252 GCF_040310285.1 Pseudomonas sp. HY2-MNA-CIBAN-0224
TATAAATAACATTGCTGCCAAAGCGCTAAGTTAGGTGCAGTAATCAGCTGTGATAAAGGCAGTATTGTATCAGTCAAACCGTCAGGCAATTCGCTAACAATTGGCTTTGCGTTTACATCACTTTGCTTAGCAGATAGCCACAGGCTATGACCATTTTCTATTGAAAAATTGTCCTGTTTATTAATCTGTTCGTTTTGCGCATTCTGATAAGTGAACAAATCAGTTAAGTCATGCTCAAGCGCTTGCCATAAG
>NZ_JBEOPQ010000746.1:0-252 GCF_040310285.1 Pseudomonas sp. HY2-MNA-CIBAN-0224
CTCGAATTGCTGCTGCTCGATGGCACGGCTTAGTTTGGTTGCAAAAGTCTCTGCAAGGTCTTTATTATTCATCATGTTACTCCGTGCAACCCAAAACGGTGCAGCAAATACTCACAAAAAAGAGCCAATCTAATTGGCTCCAATTAATATAAACAAGATGCTAAGGCAATGGGCTTTTATTAGCAAGCCAATGATTCTTAAACCAATCAAAGCGCCCGAACAAACCTATTAATCCGTCATTCAGCTAAGGCG
>NZ_JBEOPQ010000747.1:0-252 GCF_040310285.1 Pseudomonas sp. HY2-MNA-CIBAN-0224
ACCTTGAGACGCTCAGTGGCTAGGTTGGCGCTACCGACAGTGTTGCCGTCATCAGTACCGAACAAACTACTCCAAAATCCTTTTTTCTTACTCATCATTAACCCCCAAACCAGCGCTGTAATAGACTCTTTTTCTTCACATCAATATGACGTAATGGACGCTCTGCGCCTAAGAAACGGGCGACAATGTCATCATAACATTGACCAGCGATAGAATCGGTATAATGGATCACCGGCTCACCGTGGTTAGATG
>NZ_JBEOPQ010000748.1:0-251 GCF_040310285.1 Pseudomonas sp. HY2-MNA-CIBAN-0224
GCTTTATCCCATTCATTAGTATCATTGATTTGATAACCGTAACGGCGAAAGGCTTGCTTGATCTCAGGTACCGTTGCCGCTGCAAACGCGTCTTGATTCATAAAGAACTGTTTATCAAAGGCATCGTACCAAGCGCCGATACCATATTGCTCATATAGCAGTTGCCAAGGGAACTTCGCACCCGGATCAATCTTGCGCGAGGGTGCCATATCGGCATGACCGATGATGTTCTTCGGTGAGATGTCATAGCG
>NZ_JBEOPQ010000749.1:0-251 GCF_040310285.1 Pseudomonas sp. HY2-MNA-CIBAN-0224
GCTATTGCTAGCCAACGGCTCTGCTTCTTACTATGTTTAATCGTAAATAATTGACTATCTATATTTCTCTCACTGTTATTTTCTGATGTGGATAATATCGCGTTCAATGAGCCAAGCTGCGCCGCACTTAAATTTTGCTGGTTGTAGTGATCTTTTGTTGCTTGCTTCAAGGATTTTTTCATTTGCTTTCTCCTTGTTGTGGGGGCAGGCTTTTATCTGCAATGACGACCGCTTTTTTCTTTATTCTGTGT
>NZ_JBEOPQ010000750.1:0-251 GCF_040310285.1 Pseudomonas sp. HY2-MNA-CIBAN-0224
ACGTCAGCGTATTCTTGAACGTGCTGGCTGGAAATTCTGGCGCTGCTTTGCGTCCACTTTTGTCACTCGTAAAAAAGAAGTCATCCAAGATTTATTAGCAGAATTGGAACGCTTAGAGATTTATCCAATCACTACCGACACGGCACATAGCAGCTCGTATGTCGAATCTAGAATCGTCAATACGGTTGAAGAACCCATACTCGATATTGAAGCTGAGACCTAAACATTTATAGCCTGCTAGATACTCAGTT
>NZ_JBEOPQ010000751.1:0-251 GCF_040310285.1 Pseudomonas sp. HY2-MNA-CIBAN-0224
GCATGAGCTTATCCGCACTTTATATAGACACCCAAAACAACAGCAGGCGTTGCAAAAAACTGGCTATGTAGTACATCAGCATTCGTATGAAAATCTCGGTCGGCATTATGTGCTGATATTCTATGGTCAAGATGGGCAGGGGCAGAATAGTAAGGCGGCTATTCAGCCAAACTTACAGCAGATTGCGCAAGATGTTGCCACGCGGCTACCGATGGCTGAGCTGCATCACGTCATTGTACTTGGTATAGACT
>NZ_JBEOPQ010000752.1:0-251 GCF_040310285.1 Pseudomonas sp. HY2-MNA-CIBAN-0224
TGATTAAAGGTGTATTAGAGGTTTCCGACCTTCGTGTGCGCGACATCATGATCCCAAGAGCGCAAATTGTTACCATTCAAATAGACTCGACTGTCGATGAATTTTTAAAAATTGTCATCGATTCAGGCCACTCTCGCTTCCCTGTTGTTAATGAAGATAAAGATCATATTGAAGGCATTTTACTGGCTAAAGATTTGATCAAATACGGTTTTAAACAATCTGATGAATCTTTCACTCTTGCCCAGGTTATT
>NZ_JBEOPQ010000753.1:0-251 GCF_040310285.1 Pseudomonas sp. HY2-MNA-CIBAN-0224
TCTTTGAGACCATAAACATTGATTTTGACCGTATGCTCAATACTACGATCGAGCAGACGCTGTGGAATCGTACGCTCAGTCATTGGCACGCCATAGGTGCCCTCGGTACTATTAGTCAGATAATTGGTGGTACAACCTGTACTGATGAGACCAGTCATTAGCATAACGCCTATCGCAGTGCGACGTGATAAGCCAAAAATAGCAGTGCGCAAATGCATCCGTGTCATTATTTACCTCTTAGAGCATGATGT
>NZ_JBEOPQ010000754.1:0-251 GCF_040310285.1 Pseudomonas sp. HY2-MNA-CIBAN-0224
TTAATACAGCATGGTTTTAAAGTGCGTAACCTCACTGGTGGTTATAAAACCTACCAAATGGTTAATGCGCGCTTTTAGTCTATAACAGGCTTTAGGGGAACCTTAAAGCCATCTATAACAATGAACAAACAAGGTCTTGTGTGAACCATTATCAAGATTGTAAACAAAGCCACAGTCAATGTGTTGTCTGTGGCGACGCTAAACAAAATCCATTGTCGTTACAGTGTAAATTTTTTGCTGACGGTGACAAT
>NZ_JBEOPQ010000755.1:0-251 GCF_040310285.1 Pseudomonas sp. HY2-MNA-CIBAN-0224
GTCTTACACTATCAATAACTTATCATTAATCGCCCATCATAGAATAGGTCGCATCATGAGTGCGATTCATGTTAAAATGAGCGCTTTTAAATGAGCCGTTGTTAATGAATAACAATAACGGCTTATTTTTAGTGCCACTTTTTAATTAACAGGTCTGCCCATGTCTGCCGATACCATCGCCCGCACCGCCTTTAAACAAGGCACCAAGCCACTTTACGACTACGACAAACACTGGGCGAGCTGCTACGAGC
>NZ_JBEOPQ010000756.1:0-251 GCF_040310285.1 Pseudomonas sp. HY2-MNA-CIBAN-0224
GGCCATCACTTCAACTGCGGCAAAAACACGATCGGGTGATTCGTTATAAGTCGGCATTAATATCGCGGTTCGGGTATGCAGCGCTACGGTTGCCGTAGGTACAGATGAGGTGCTTTTCAATAGAATAACAAAGCCTGCTATGCCACCACTAAATGCCAACGCTATCCAACAAAAGTTAACCGCAAACAAGACTAAAACGATGTATTCAAGCGGCGTAATACCGCCGACATTAAATACCGACACCATTTCAT
>NZ_JBEOPQ010000757.1:0-250 GCF_040310285.1 Pseudomonas sp. HY2-MNA-CIBAN-0224
CGGTAGTTCAGTCGGTTAGAATACCGGCCTGTCACGCCGGGGGTCGCGGGTTCGAGTCCCGTCCGCTGCGCCATATTTGTACAAGTCAGGTTAGCCTGGCTTGCGATTGAAAAGCACCGAAGCTTCTCGATCAAAGGTTTAAAAGATTCAAACGGACGCAAGTCCGAGCGATACGCAGCGGTAGTTCAGTCGGTTAGAATACCGGCCTGTCACGCCGGGGGTCGCGGGTTCGAGTCCCGTCCGCTGCGCC
>NZ_JBEOPQ010000758.1:0-250 GCF_040310285.1 Pseudomonas sp. HY2-MNA-CIBAN-0224
GGTCTATGCAATGGTAAAGCTACCTTTGTTACCAGTGTCGACAGTAAGCACTTGCAGGTGACCTTTCAGCAACTGGCAGAAAAACTACAGCAGCAATTTACACAGGCAGAGATTGGCTTGCAAATCGATGGTAGCGTCATGCAAGCAGAAGACAAAACGCCTGAGCGTCGCCAACAAAAGCGTTTGATCCAAGCGAAGACGGTTGCAGAGGCAAAATTGCTAGATACACCCGTGATGAAATATCTGACCG
>NZ_JBEOPQ010000759.1:0-250 GCF_040310285.1 Pseudomonas sp. HY2-MNA-CIBAN-0224
TGCTTCAGGTAGGGTTTCAAGCCACTCTAATTCATTACGTGGTATAGCAATATCGAGCGCTAATATCTCGCCTACTTCTTTTTCATGGATGACCTCATATCTTAATGCTGCACCGGCGGCTGCGAAACGGTTCAAAAAAGCACTTTCTGACTCTTCTTTACTACATTCAAAATAGCTACCGGTTTTTGATGCCGCAAAAAACGACTGCAAAAATTCTTGAGCTTCCACTATCCCGTCATCACTCATTTTT
>NZ_JBEOPQ010000760.1:0-250 GCF_040310285.1 Pseudomonas sp. HY2-MNA-CIBAN-0224
TTACTATTTAAACCTCATGCTAAGCAAAGATTCATCACACTATATGTTGACTAGTGGCGTGTTCTAACTTTACAATGCAAGGTTTTTTTGAGCTAGGGTGTGTCCTCATTCTAAAAATGGTAATAAAAATGAGGACACACCCTAGTAATGATCTGACGGGAGTGCTGTTATTTCCCTAATAACGGGTGATCTGAGTCACTCACCGCCCACTAATCTAGCATATTTTTTATACTTTGCTTTAAAAAGCTTG
>NZ_JBEOPQ010000761.1:0-250 GCF_040310285.1 Pseudomonas sp. HY2-MNA-CIBAN-0224
CGGTACAACAGGCCATGAATACGATGGCATCCGAGAATACGACAAACCCCTGCCCAAGTGGTGGTTAGTGATATTTTTTGGCTCAATCGTCTGGGGCATCGCTTACTGGGTGTTTTTCCCAGCCATGTTCCCTAAGCATTGGGACGGTATTACCACAGTAGAAGTCGATGGCGAAACGGTACCTTGGACCTCGCACAATGAGCTAAACAGTGAACTTGAACAGAACAACAAAGTATTTACGGATAACTTT
>NZ_JBEOPQ010000762.1:0-250 GCF_040310285.1 Pseudomonas sp. HY2-MNA-CIBAN-0224
CTGGCACCCAGTCAAACATGAACATGAACGAAGTGCTTGCTAATCGTGCCAATGAAATCGCTGGTTCTGAGCGTGGCAGCTATACGCCGATTCACCCGAATGACCATGTCAACCATGCACAGTCTACCAACGACAGCTTCCCAACCGCGATTCGTGTGTCTGCTGCTCGTCAGATTAATAGCCTATTGATTCCAGCGGTAAAAGCACTCCGCGATACATTAGACGCAAAAGCAAAAGAATTCGATAGTAT
>NZ_JBEOPQ010000763.1:0-250 GCF_040310285.1 Pseudomonas sp. HY2-MNA-CIBAN-0224
GCATAAAGGCGTTGTCTATCCCTGCCATGACAGGCAATATCGCAAGAGTAATAGGCACAGCGCCACGCAAGCCCACCCAAGAAATAAAGCCAATCTCTCTGTCTTTAAACTTAAAAGGCTTCACGCTGGTATAGACCGCGATGGGACGGGCAATCAAAATCATAAAGGCGGCAATGGCGACCGAGTAATACCAAACATTGAGGACGTTCGATGGCGTGACTAATAAACCTAAAACGACAAACAGCACTGC
>NZ_JBEOPQ010000764.1:0-250 GCF_040310285.1 Pseudomonas sp. HY2-MNA-CIBAN-0224
TTATTATCACCACTGTCATAAAGGCGCTGCAGACCATTGACGATGGCGGTATTTAACACTTCTGCACCAACCAAAGAAATCAGCTCAAAAATACAAGACAGCTGCTTTAGCACGGTAATAGAGTCTAATAATAAAGGCGCTTGACTGTTATCATCGTTAAATTCGCTTAGATGAATCTCAGTGTCTTTAAGGGTGACGATAATTTCATCATGCAACAAATGTAGCGATGGCAAATTAAAGTCAGTAACGC
>NZ_JBEOPQ010000765.1:0-250 GCF_040310285.1 Pseudomonas sp. HY2-MNA-CIBAN-0224
GCACAGTTTCCTTAGCCAAAAACCTGTGGCAACTGATGTGCTGCGCTACGATGATAGTGGGGAGATTGCGCCTGTTACTGAGCATGCCGTCAATGACCAAGCTTCTGATATCCAGGCTTCTAATACGCCAAACCTTGATACAGCAAGTGTAGACGATGAAACTGTATTAGAAGATGAGAGCGATAACCTCATAACGAATAGTGCTGTAGTAGGTAACTTTAACACTGCAAGCGATAGTGAAGACTTGCTG
>NZ_JBEOPQ010000766.1:0-249 GCF_040310285.1 Pseudomonas sp. HY2-MNA-CIBAN-0224
AAGCGCAGCGGGTTGCGGATGTTTTCGCGTATTGCGCTGTCGGTACGCTTTTCTTTGGCCAACCCCCACGCTTGATAGGTCCCACTCCAGGCAATCGCGCCGCGTTGGTCGGTGAGTTCCATCGGCGTGCCGAGGTGGTCGCATTGGTACCAGGCTATGGCGTTGAACGGTCTCGCCACGGGTTGGTGTTGCCACAGCGGGTCGCGGTCGATGTGGTAGCCGTTTTCATGGCTTGGCTCGCGCACTAGC
>NZ_JBEOPQ010000767.1:0-249 GCF_040310285.1 Pseudomonas sp. HY2-MNA-CIBAN-0224
ACTAAATAGTCTCCGTACTTGACGTGGTACTGAACGCATTCTTGCATCAGTACCACCTTTTTTTATTCAAGGAGTATGACCGTGATTTCAAGACTATTTGGTTATTTTGAAGAAGGGTTCCTTAATTTATTAATTACATTAATGACGTTGCTAGTTTTTGGCGAAGTTATTGCTCGTTTCTTTTTTAACACCGGTTTTTTATGGATCCAAGAACTGACCCTTACTCTTTGTGGTTGGTTTGTATTATTT
>NZ_JBEOPQ010000768.1:0-249 GCF_040310285.1 Pseudomonas sp. HY2-MNA-CIBAN-0224
GATATGGTGCTCGTCGTCACCCAAGGCGCGCTTGATAAGCTATCTGATGAAGCGCTATACGGGCTAATAGGGCATGAGTATGGTCATATCTTACATGGTGATGCGACGTTTAATTTACAGCTAATGGTGGTGTTAGCAGGCTTGCAGTTACTCTATGACTGGAGTGATTCTATTAATAATTTTGGTGCTGGTTATAAAAGCAGTCATAAAAACAGTCAGCAAAACTATTTTGATGGCTCTTTTATTAAT
>NZ_JBEOPQ010000769.1:0-249 GCF_040310285.1 Pseudomonas sp. HY2-MNA-CIBAN-0224
TTGCTCAGCAGCAGCGTTTGCTTTAGGCGTTGGTGCTTTTGCAGCATTAACGGTAGCAGCTTGAGCACTGAAACTAAGTACAAGGCCTGCACTCATACTCATAGAAAGCAGTACGGCTCGGCTGGTCTGACGTAAAGAAAAAAATCTCATGATGCTCCTCATCAATGTCATCGCATCGGATGGTAGTCGGTCAACGCTATCCAATACTTTTAATAAGCAAATATTGTATAAAGTCGTCCATAATAGGGT
>NZ_JBEOPQ010000770.1:0-249 GCF_040310285.1 Pseudomonas sp. HY2-MNA-CIBAN-0224
CCCCTACACTAATTGACGTAAAAATGGTCTGATGACAATGTTGACGACGCTATTGTGCTTTTAACCACCCCATCTGATTGATAAAGCTCAGTATTGGCTCAAATCCCAGTCAGCATCTATAACATCAGTACCTGTAGCAATAGCATATAAATGAAGCGCCTTATGCATCGGTGCAATAAAGTTAGCATCGATGTATAGCAATGAGCGCTGGATAATAAAGATATCTTCACTGCTTAATCTGTCATGTAT
>NZ_JBEOPQ010000771.1:0-249 GCF_040310285.1 Pseudomonas sp. HY2-MNA-CIBAN-0224
GTGTCGCTCACAGTTTTAGTGGTGGTGAGCAAGAGGCAAAGGCCTTTGTAAAACTCGGCTTTAAGCTCGGGGTCACTGGACAAGTCACCAATCCGAATGCCAAAAAACTGCGTCGGGCGATTCAAGCAGCAGTTGATACTTATGGTCTTGAATGTTTGGTGATTGAGACGGATTGTCCGGATATGACTCCCATCATGTGCCAGCACTCAGATAGCAATCCGTCAACCAATAATCAGTCAGCGCTTGGAC
>NZ_JBEOPQ010000772.1:0-249 GCF_040310285.1 Pseudomonas sp. HY2-MNA-CIBAN-0224
GCCATTACCTTTCTAAAATTCCGCGTCCCACCATTGTGGGATATAGATTTTTCACACCTTATTGTTGAGTTTAAATCAACTGTCGGAGCTATACATGGCAACTGTTAACCAGTTGGTACGTAAGCCACGCGCGCCAAAAGTCGAAAAGACTAATGTGCCTGCGTTGAACGCGTGCCCACAAAAACGTGGTGTTTGTACTCGTGTGTACACTACAACACCTAAAAAACCTAACTCTGCACTACGTAAAGT
>NZ_JBEOPQ010000773.1:0-249 GCF_040310285.1 Pseudomonas sp. HY2-MNA-CIBAN-0224
GAATAGCTGTGCCACGATAGCAGTCCAATGACAACCGCAAGGGCGAGGACAACCGATAACAATATCTTTTTCTTTAGTGAATATGACTTCATATTGAGTGCTAATACTGTTGTTGAATTAAATTGAAAAACGGAAATAAATACAGCCATTTGGTAGCTGAATTTAGAATGTGAATGGAGATGGAGAACCATCTGAATCGTGTAATTATTTTCGCATACATAATAAAAAAACGAAATAAAAGTCAATGAT
>NZ_JBEOPQ010000774.1:0-249 GCF_040310285.1 Pseudomonas sp. HY2-MNA-CIBAN-0224
TCCCTGGCAGACTGACAATACCAACCACCAGCATAGAGTTTAGCGTTGGGGTCATGCCATTAATAATGGCGGCTCTTATCTGCTCATGCACAGCTTCGAACGGGCTGGCAGAGAGACTCAACATCGTTTCAATACGTCCTTGCTGCTCATGAAAGGCCTCAATCAACTGGTTGCTGGTCAAGGAGATGGCGGTCAAAGAATTGCCTAATATTAAGCCTAATATGGGAATGACGAATTGCGGTGTATACC
>NZ_JBEOPQ010000775.1:0-249 GCF_040310285.1 Pseudomonas sp. HY2-MNA-CIBAN-0224
TACCAGCACAGGATGACGTCAATATTAGTCGTAGCGACATTGAAGCCAACTACCAAGCATTTGGCTTTGAAAAACCACAAGATATCGACCTATATGAAGTCCTGCTCAAGCAAGGCTTTAAAGTGATTTCTGCTGCACTAGCCAAGCTTGACCAAGTGTTTGTTGATACCAAGTTTGAGTTTGGTTATGTCAACGATAAAGACGGCAACGCTAAACTGATTTACATGGATGAAGTCGGCACTCCTGATT
>NZ_JBEOPQ010000776.1:0-249 GCF_040310285.1 Pseudomonas sp. HY2-MNA-CIBAN-0224
TTTTGTTATAACACCGTTTGTCTGTTATCAGACTATCAAGCGACTGTAAGAGTCAGGGGGTTATCTCACGCTCACAACATAACTATCTACTGAGCTGCACGTCATTTATTAATTCGGATATACGAATATTTACCTACCAGCCCGTTCTGCCTGCGGTCACCAGTTTATGTTCCGCATTGGATATATAAGCTGCCCGTTTACTTAAAAGGACAAGCTATGTCAATGATTTCTTCCCATACGCATTTGGCC
>NZ_JBEOPQ010000777.1:0-248 GCF_040310285.1 Pseudomonas sp. HY2-MNA-CIBAN-0224
TATAACGACAACTTCAAAGCTAACAGTGACAATCAAGGCTCGAATGATAAAATCTCTGACAACCAAATATCTGATAGCCAAGCACTTAACAGTCAGACCATAAAAGTAACGGTCAATAACGCGCCTGCTGAAAACCCTGCGACCTTATGGCTCATCGATGATGATTCAGCGCTGCGCTTGGTGTTGGCAGATACTTTTGAAGACGCTGGATTGACGGTTGTCAGCTTTACCCAAGCACAAGCAGCATG
>NZ_JBEOPQ010000778.1:0-248 GCF_040310285.1 Pseudomonas sp. HY2-MNA-CIBAN-0224
GTATATGAGCGAACCATAAAAGCGGTCATATAAACAACCATGTAAGCATATGCTTACATGGATTGACGCTTCGACCTCTTACTAACCTTGGGTCAATCTGCGATTATAACTGTACGGCACGATTGAACGAAACAGTTCATTGATACTAGGGATTGGTATCTTAAAGATCGCATCAGGGATAGATGGTTTGCTAATTAGGGATAATAAGGCTGGATGCCTGCTAGTTATAGGATGCCTCGGGATTAGGT
>NZ_JBEOPQ010000779.1:0-248 GCF_040310285.1 Pseudomonas sp. HY2-MNA-CIBAN-0224
GTTGATACACCGCTCGACTGGATAACGCGTTAGATGGAGACGCGGTAGTAGAGGGCTTGAATGGCGTAGGAGAAGATGGCATAGAACAGCCCAGATTAGTAATGAATCAGATAATACCATTCTCAAAAAACTGATGGTAAAAAACGCGACAATTCTACCTGAATTTTCTGCTTAATAATAAGCTTTTACGCAGTATGAGCTAACAAAAATCGTTTAGACAATAATTAATATTAGCACTGCCATTATTG
>NZ_JBEOPQ010000780.1:0-248 GCF_040310285.1 Pseudomonas sp. HY2-MNA-CIBAN-0224
TTGCAAGATAGTGCGATTGGTGACGTCGAATTAATTATCACCGCAGATCAAAATATTGAACTCCCTGCAAAATCAACCTTGGCCTTACTTGCGGATACTATAGTGCCGGAAGTCCTCGAGGCATTAGCTGGGTACCAACATGATGATGTATTAAACCAAGCCGATTTTTCTCAGGTGGGGCTTAATTTGACTTTTGATATGTCGAGTTTAGAGCTGATCATGCAAGCTCCCATTGAGGCGCTTAAAGT
>NZ_JBEOPQ010000781.1:0-248 GCF_040310285.1 Pseudomonas sp. HY2-MNA-CIBAN-0224
GACAATACTAAGCGGATTTCTGTTAAAACACCGACCAATTCATAACGCTTAAAGCGCATATTTTTGACGCTAATCGCAGCAATGGGTTCCGCCGTCGCGTTTTTATTGTTATTGGTAATATCGACCAAGGTCATATTATCGATTACATCGACGCCCAAGGCTTCTAGGCGTCGTGACAACGGTAACTTTAGTGGAAAGGAGGTGCGATTGTCTTCGATGATGATGGCTGTTTTGGCCACATCAAATAG
>NZ_JBEOPQ010000782.1:0-248 GCF_040310285.1 Pseudomonas sp. HY2-MNA-CIBAN-0224
TAGTAATAGTGTTAACGCCAGTCTAAAAGCGCCACTATTTGCCGAATTTAACGATAAGCAGATCTTTCCTCATCAAAAAAATCATTCGCTAATAGGATCAATTCAAGTTTTTAATTCTAAAATAAAAATCAATAGACAGGCAAAGTTGACGTTTAAGGGCTATAAAAAGAAATGTTGATGAGAATGGTATGACGCCACTATGATTTGACGGTCCCAACGACGTCATACCCAATAAAACCGTGCAGGTG
>NZ_JBEOPQ010000783.1:0-248 GCF_040310285.1 Pseudomonas sp. HY2-MNA-CIBAN-0224
TAATTGGCTAAAAGACACAATAGCTTGGCGCGCATAAACAAGGCTTTCTGAAAGCAGTCCTTGTGACGCTAAATAATTTGCCGCAGCCAGCTGATATTTAGCCCATAGGTCATTTTTCTTAGTTGATGTTACTAAGGTCATATCTGTAGCAAGTATAATTGCTAAAGATTCAATACTATATTCAGTGCCCTGTTCAATTGGGTCAGGGCTAAATGTCAACATATCAAGGTAAGCGTAATATTGTTGGG
>NZ_JBEOPQ010000784.1:0-248 GCF_040310285.1 Pseudomonas sp. HY2-MNA-CIBAN-0224
GTGCTCTTTCGCCACAGCTTGGCGTTCGGCGCGCATACGTTGATAAATACTGATACTGACATTAGCAGGTAAATTAATTTGCTTAACACGTACATCAACCACTTCAATGCCAAGACTCTGAGCACTTTCAGAAGCATTTTCTAATGCATCGTTTTGCAATTCATCGCGTTTACCTGACACAATTTCCTTGATCGTCCGGCGACCAAATTCAGTGCGCAAATCGTTACTGATTTTGGCTTGTAATAAGC
>NZ_JBEOPQ010000785.1:0-248 GCF_040310285.1 Pseudomonas sp. HY2-MNA-CIBAN-0224
ACCAAGAGCACCACCTGATTGAAAATATCTTTGAGATGCAAGAGCGTACCGTCACCTCAGTGATGAATCCACGCGAGAATATTGTATATTTTGACAGCAAAGTCAGTACCGAAAAAATTGTCGAGGTGATGATTAAGCAGCCGAATAATAAATTTTTGGTTTGTCTTGACGATGATTTAGAACATATTATGGGCTATGTGGAGTCACGCAGTTTTTTAGCTTTAGTGTTGAATCAGCAAGAGGTAAGC
>NZ_JBEOPQ010000786.1:0-247 GCF_040310285.1 Pseudomonas sp. HY2-MNA-CIBAN-0224
CTACCAGTACAGCACAAGGTACAAACAACTTGAATAATACAGATGTGACCGGACGGCTGTTGATGTTGGCTTCAAGTAACTTGCCTATTGGCAGTTATACCTACTCGCAAGGCATAGAACCCGCTATTGAGTCAGGTCTCATTCATAACGAAAGCAGTACTTTAGAGTTTATGAGTGATTATTTGGAACTGGCGTTATGTCGTTATGAGCTACCACTACTGGCGCTCATGATTGAAGCCCTTATGGT
>NZ_JBEOPQ010000787.1:0-247 GCF_040310285.1 Pseudomonas sp. HY2-MNA-CIBAN-0224
CTGCTTATGCTGTTGATATTTCCGCCGGCTACCGCTACCGTTGCCTTGCCGTTTAAATATCGAGATCCGACGCTCGAGTTAAAGCTCATGTATTACCTCGGCATGTTTGTGGCCTTCTTATTTACCATTGCAAAACTACGCTATTGGCGTTAACTGGTTTGCAGTGTCAGCAGACGAAAGTCGCATTTATATGTAAGACTTGCGTGACAGCCCTTGAATTCTAAGGTCAAAGCGTCCATTGTATGAG
>NZ_JBEOPQ010000788.1:0-247 GCF_040310285.1 Pseudomonas sp. HY2-MNA-CIBAN-0224
TTGTTAGCATTGGGTTGAGCTTGTAAGTATGTGGCGGCATTTGAGCCAGAGTTTGAGGTAATTACGGGTATAGATGGCGTAGACATTTTTGGCAAGGTTTCAAATGACTGCCTATAACCAGCAGCCCAGAGCGGTTTGAGTAAGGTTGGGGTTATGAGACCTTGAGTTTCTACAACAAAATATATGGCGCGACCTAAGACCTCAAACAACTCTGCACTTACCTCCCTCCATTGGTCGGTATGATTAT
>NZ_JBEOPQ010000789.1:0-247 GCF_040310285.1 Pseudomonas sp. HY2-MNA-CIBAN-0224
CGCCACTAGCGATTATGGTGATCAGTGACAGAATTTCTGCTTTTGATTGTATTTTTCATGGCGAAGGTAACTTGCAAGGCATCCCAGGCAAAGGCGCGGCACTCAATGCCATTTCAAACCATTGGTTTAGTTTATTTGCCGAAAATGGCTTAGCTGATAGCCATATCTTAGATATCCCACACCCTTTTGTGTGGATAGTGCAAAAAGCCCGTCCAATTAAAGTGGAAGCCATTTGTCGTCAGTACAT
>NZ_JBEOPQ010000790.1:0-247 GCF_040310285.1 Pseudomonas sp. HY2-MNA-CIBAN-0224
GAACAAGTCGCCGATATGGATTTGGTCATCAAAGCCAACGGTGAGTGGTGGCATGAGGGCGGGCAAATGACCAGAGAGTCATTGGTGAGCTTATTTGCCACTATCTTATGGAAAGAAGAAAATAATGGGGTAGTAGAGTACTTTTTAAAGACGCCTGTACAAAAACTTCGCATCCAAGTGGAAGATGCACCGTTACTTATCAATGATGTTGGTATCGTTAAAGAAGCTAATCATAGCTGGCTAGAGT
>NZ_JBEOPQ010000791.1:0-247 GCF_040310285.1 Pseudomonas sp. HY2-MNA-CIBAN-0224
CCATTATACTGTATGCGGTGTTAGAGAACTTCCAAAAGCGTTGGCTGGCAGTGCCACTTAGCTGCTTGTTAGGTGGTGGAGTAGCCTTTGCCATGGGCGCACCCTTTGCTTTTGAAACAGGGCCAGGCTTACCAAATATGAGCCCAATGTATTGGTGGGGTGAAGATACAGGTTGGATGCTTGGTCTGCCAACCGTTGAAAGCTTTATCGTGGTGCTACCGTTTGCAGTATTAGCAGTGGCGATGTG
>NZ_JBEOPQ010000792.1:0-247 GCF_040310285.1 Pseudomonas sp. HY2-MNA-CIBAN-0224
TGATATCGCTATCCACGATGTCAAATAGCGTATCCAAATTATCAATCACATAGTAAATCGGTTGGATATGATCGATACGATAAGGGGTGCGGAGTACGTCGAGTAAATCAAACGCACGATGCTCTGGTTGGCGCTCTACTTGATGTGGGCTTTCACCTTGCTGATCAGAATGCTCTCTAAGCGCATAGACTGTTTCAGATGGTGAGCTTAAAATGCCGCCGCCATAGATTCGGCGATTATCTTGAGT
>NZ_JBEOPQ010000793.1:0-247 GCF_040310285.1 Pseudomonas sp. HY2-MNA-CIBAN-0224
GCAATAAATCCAGCTCTTTTTCCTTTGCTTTCAACGGCAACTAAAACAGGTGTTTTACCTTCTGCTCCACGTCCACGCTTGCCCTTCCTTCTGCCACCTACTAACGCATCATCAATTTCAATGACCCCTGACAGTCTATATAAGCTGTCTCTATGGCCCATAGCTGTTCTCAGCTTACTTAATATCAAACGTGCCGTTCGCCAATTAACTTCAATGTGCTTACTCAGTCTTAATGCTGAAATACTGC
>NZ_JBEOPQ010000794.1:0-247 GCF_040310285.1 Pseudomonas sp. HY2-MNA-CIBAN-0224
GGTGAAATGAATCGTCTAGTCGCCACTCATATTGCCGGACTTGGGGTAGGGCGGGTGATTATTTGTAACCGCAATCCTGAGCGTGCTGAGGCTCTAGCGGCTGAACTGCGCAAGCCTGGACGACGTGTGGAAGTCAGAGCTTTACAAGAGTTGCCGCAAGTGTTGGCGGAAGCCGATATTGTGAGTAGTTGTAGTGGTAGTATGGATTTATTGATTGATAAAACCATGACGTTGCAAGCGCTGAAAC
>NZ_JBEOPQ010000795.1:0-246 GCF_040310285.1 Pseudomonas sp. HY2-MNA-CIBAN-0224
TTTCTTAGCAGTTTGTCCGTTATCGCTAGTTGGCGACTTTTCTGCCGTGCTTGCACTATTATCAACGTCTACCGTAGGCTCACGGCGACGACGCTTATGCGGTATCGGCTCGTTATTCATACTGACTAGCGCCGGTGACCTTGCCACCGAACGGGTCGGATAACTATTGGCTGCAGGTGACGTAACCTCTGGTTGTTTATCCTTAGGTTGCTGAGCCTTATTTGAGCGATCAGCTTTACCATCAGC
>NZ_JBEOPQ010000796.1:0-246 GCF_040310285.1 Pseudomonas sp. HY2-MNA-CIBAN-0224
GCCTATGACTCGCTGAGTATGGTTGCTGGCGGTGCTAGCGGTGACAGTTCCGTCAGTGTTTACTGTATTAATGGTCATTATTAACCGTGGTTGGGCTAATGATTGTTGTAACTGCTTTAACATTGCCGGTCCTTAGATTATCAATTCACTTACGCTACGTGGCGGATCACGGTAATCGATTGGCTAATATCAATGTCGCCATTATCGCTGATAGATGCCGATATTGATGCCGAGTCACATATTCCT
>NZ_JBEOPQ010000797.1:0-246 GCF_040310285.1 Pseudomonas sp. HY2-MNA-CIBAN-0224
TACGGGAACTCAGCAGGATAGGCTTTATTAAATTCAAAATCAGGATTGGTGATACGTGCTAGCGTAAAGACCACGTCCTCCGCGTTAAAATCGCGGGTTGGGGTAAAGTAATCGGTTTTACCGAATTTGACGCCTTTGCGCAGATTAAAGGTATAAGTCTTGCCATCTTCACTAATATCCTAGCTTTCGGCTAAGGCTGGCTGAATCTCAGTGCCATCTCTTTTGAATTCCACCAAGCCATTATAG
>NZ_JBEOPQ010000798.1:0-246 GCF_040310285.1 Pseudomonas sp. HY2-MNA-CIBAN-0224
CTACGTAGCCGGCTATCTTCCCGACCCTTCCTGTCGATCGAACGCCGAACGGCCCGTTCGGCCGTCCGCCATTCATCGCTTGCCGCCTCAACGCGCGCGGCCTTTCCATCTCCGCAGCAGCAGCGCGTTGGTTACGACGCTGACGCTGGAAAACGCCATCGCGGCGCCCGCGATCACCGGGTTCAACAAGCCGAGCGCCGCGAGCGGCACGCCGACGAGGTTGTACACGAACGCCCAGAACAGGTT
>NZ_JBEOPQ010000799.1:0-246 GCF_040310285.1 Pseudomonas sp. HY2-MNA-CIBAN-0224
GTCGAGGCAAGCTTGGTTACAGGCGATACAAGTATTGATGCGATCCGCTTCGCCATTTTTGGCCTTATTGACCCAGTTAGGATCAGCAAGGAAAGGACGCGCCATTTGAACCAAATCAGCTTGTTCACTGGCGACAATTTCTTCCGCCGTGTCCGGCATATTGATACGGTTGGCTGCCATCATTGGGATGCTGATATGTTTTTTAATCTCAGCAGTGAAATCTACAAAAGCCGCGCGCGGTACGCT
>NZ_JBEOPQ010000800.1:0-246 GCF_040310285.1 Pseudomonas sp. HY2-MNA-CIBAN-0224
TGCGCCAGATGTACAGAGCGCTTAATTTGACCGAGTATCTGCGGTTCGCCCAATATCATAGAGTCCAGCCCAGCAGCGACGCGCAGCCAATGAGTCAGCGCATGAGTATCACGGTGCACATAAAGATAAGGGTCAATCTCTGCAAGCGACAATTGCTTAAAGTTAGCCAGCCAAGTTTTAATCTTCATGATATGGGCGCTGACGGCCGCTGAGGAGACAGTATTGTTGAGCGCCATATTGTTAGGC
>NZ_JBEOPQ010000801.1:0-246 GCF_040310285.1 Pseudomonas sp. HY2-MNA-CIBAN-0224
GTTCGGCAGCCTGTTCTTCGTCGCGCTGTTGCGCCGGCGCTGAGCGAAGGGGCGGGCAGGCAGCGGCGGGTGGACGCCCGCCGCCTGTTTCATCGCAGCGGGACGACCGTGCCCGTGCCGCTGCGGCGGCGCGCATCGGCGTGCGTGCTTTCCACGGGCTGCGCGACGTCGAAGAGACGGTCCGGCAGCGCACGCGCGGGGAGCGTGATCACGAAGCGCGCGCCGCCGAGCGGCGAATCCTCGAGC
>NZ_JBEOPQ010000802.1:0-246 GCF_040310285.1 Pseudomonas sp. HY2-MNA-CIBAN-0224
CTTTGCCAGTGTGTACCGCGATTTTCAAGATATCGATGCCTTTCACCAAGAAATTGCTAACATTCGTCCCAGCGAAAAAACGGACGACAACGTTAAATAGTTTTAACCCTCTGTTTTGTTATTTATTAAGTGTACCCTCTTTATGACGCTTTCAAACCATAAAATCTCAAATCATAAATTTTCAAACCATGAACAAGATGCCCAAGACCGCTATTTTATGATGCTTGCTATCGAGCAGGGTAAGCA
>NZ_JBEOPQ010000803.1:0-246 GCF_040310285.1 Pseudomonas sp. HY2-MNA-CIBAN-0224
ATTATCTGTAGGGGCGCTTGTTAGAAAAGTGGACCAAGGCGGAATTGATGAGGTTGCCGTGGCAGCCAATGTAGGCGGCGTGATTAAAACGGTTGGTAAAGACGATTTACGTTTCCAAGTTACCGTAGGTGACTGTGGCCGATATGTTGCTGCTGGTATGACACCAGATATTGTTACTGATGACCAAGGAGAAACAGTAGTAGAGTCAACAACTGCATTTACTGTCGCTTATCGTCATTTCTGGAC
>NZ_JBEOPQ010000804.1:0-246 GCF_040310285.1 Pseudomonas sp. HY2-MNA-CIBAN-0224
GTGTTAAGGCTTTGGCAAATTGCTCCGCGACTTTTTGACGTGATTCACCTGGGACTTTTTGCTCGAGTAAATGCGTCACGCAGTTACCTAATACCATTAGGCTTAAATCGGTGGGGGCTTGATGCTTAGCGAGAACTGCAAGCAGCTCGCTGATATTTGCTTCAACTTGTGTGTTTGTATATTTAGATTGAATTGCCATAGTCAGAAAACGTCAATAAAGAATGAATTAGCTGCACATAATAACGG
>NZ_JBEOPQ010000805.1:0-245 GCF_040310285.1 Pseudomonas sp. HY2-MNA-CIBAN-0224
GTGTTCTGGACCTTCAATTTTATCTCGTAAGCTTTGGTTAGGTTTTTTCTTGGCTTTTTTGGGCGAATTTTTGACTTCAGAAGATGAGTGTTCAATCAATTTCATTAAGGTGCTGAGTTCTTGTTCGTCTAAATCGCGCCACTCTCCTACAGGCAGCCCTTTAAGTGACACATTCATAATTGACTGACGTTCAAGCTTGGTGACTTCAACGTTAAAATGTTCACACATGCGGCGGATCTGACGAT
>NZ_JBEOPQ010000806.1:0-245 GCF_040310285.1 Pseudomonas sp. HY2-MNA-CIBAN-0224
GTCCCTGACATTATAAGGGAAAAGGCAGGTAAATTGCCATGCCTGTTTAATGACTATCTTGTTTTTTCTTAAAAAGCGTCAATAGCAGCCTTCGCTCATTGGCTTTCTGGCTTTTATTTGTTAGACTAGGCGGTCTTTATTTTTCGACAGACTGCCCTGTCAATAATACTCAATTAAACGTAGTATGCAGTATTGAGCAACCTAGCAGTCAACTCGTATTATGCGCTCGTAGCTCAGTTGGATAG
>NZ_JBEOPQ010000807.1:0-245 GCF_040310285.1 Pseudomonas sp. HY2-MNA-CIBAN-0224
GTGAATGCTGCCTCTTGCAATGCTGCTACAGAAGTAGAATGTGGGACTAATGCTACGGCAAGTCCTCTTCATGGCATTGCTATAGGTAAGAATGCCACAGCGTTCGGAAGTCAGACTATTGCCATTGGCGGAGGAAGTAGCGGTCAACACACCACCGCAATGGGTGAGCAATCTATTGCCATTGGTGCAAACGTTGTGACCAAAGGCGGATCTTCTATTGCCATTGGTGGTGACGATCTAAATGC
>NZ_JBEOPQ010000808.1:0-245 GCF_040310285.1 Pseudomonas sp. HY2-MNA-CIBAN-0224
TTAAATAAGGATGCTAGCGTATCAATTTGGGCTTGTGACATAGGACTATAAACTCAGATAAATAAAAAATGGTACAAAAAATGGGGCGAATGCGCGCAGTCGGTAACGGCTTATTATAATAGCGACTGACATGGCAGGTGACAAATTAATATAAAAAGATAAGTAACCTGTAAATATAACAATCTTTGCGCTTTATTGCACTATTTGCGCCAAAATTAGCACCAAAATCTTACGGTTATGAAGGT
>NZ_JBEOPQ010000809.1:0-245 GCF_040310285.1 Pseudomonas sp. HY2-MNA-CIBAN-0224
CGGTAAAACCACCTTGATGGAGTATGTGGCCAATCGTCTCGGCCTTATCTTTATGAAGATTAACTGTCCATCACTCGGTCATGATGTCACCTCATTAGATCCCGAAAAAGCACCTAATGCCACCGCCCGAGAAGAGCTGAATAAAATCAACTTAGCCTTTGAGATGGGCAATAACGTCATGCTCTATCTCGATGATATTCAGCATACGCATGCGGAATTTTTGCAGAAGTTTATCTCATTAGGTG
>NZ_JBEOPQ010000810.1:0-245 GCF_040310285.1 Pseudomonas sp. HY2-MNA-CIBAN-0224
ACCATCCACCGCTCGTGGTGGCAGAGCAGTTTGGCACCTTGGCCAGTCTGTATCCTGGACGAATTGATTTAGGCTTAGGCCGTGCACCAGGCAGCGATCCGGTCACAAGTTTAGCGTTCAATCGTGATAACCAACGGGCAGAACATTTTACTGATGAGGTGCGCGAGTTGCAATCGTTACTCGGCCCACATGAACTGCGTCAACACAGTAACGGCAAAGCGGTGCGAGCGATCCCTGGTGAAGAC
>NZ_JBEOPQ010000811.1:0-245 GCF_040310285.1 Pseudomonas sp. HY2-MNA-CIBAN-0224
GTCATTATCAATTCAGCGACTATTGTCTCTGAATAAGTTGTTTCTGAATAAGCAACTTGAACGAGTACATTTTTAATAATCTATAGTGAAACAAAGATGAATATAGTACAAGGAAGACAAGCGAAAATTGTACGACTAGTACAGTAAGCGAGTCTGACGCCATAATAGGTTTATATTTGGTTTACTACATTAGGACAAGGATAAATGCAAAGTTTTGACCACCTAATTACCACCCGCCCTCATAG
>NZ_JBEOPQ010000812.1:0-245 GCF_040310285.1 Pseudomonas sp. HY2-MNA-CIBAN-0224
TCACACGAGGCAGCGATTTTATTACCGCAGTCTGAGCTGACAGCGAAGCGTTTAAGTGATGAGCTTGCTGTACTGGATCGACAAACCTGCTTGACGATGGCCAAAAAAGGCCATGCGCTCGCCAATCGCCGCGCCAGCCAGCAAGTCGCTGATATTATCTGGCAAGCATTATAAGCGTCGGTCTTAGCATTAATTTTGTCAGCGATTTTTTACTTTAGCAAATTTCATTAGCCTTACATAAAGAG
>NZ_JBEOPQ010000813.1:0-244 GCF_040310285.1 Pseudomonas sp. HY2-MNA-CIBAN-0224
CGTTGTTACGTTTAATGGAATATCTGGCAGCAAAAACACTGGTAAGGAATCTGGTAAATCACCCATGCTACCGACGTTGCGAATATCAAGATTCATATACATCGCTACCGCGGTTAAGCCAACAATACAAATCAGTGGTGAAGGAATCACGCGACCAATTTTAGGAATAAGTGGAAACAGATAAATAATCGCCAAGCCGGCTGCGGTCATGATATAAACGGTCATACCAACCCGCTCAGTCATT
>NZ_JBEOPQ010000814.1:0-244 GCF_040310285.1 Pseudomonas sp. HY2-MNA-CIBAN-0224
TGCTTACACCAATCCGCAAGAATTGTTAGAAGATTTACGCATCATTCGGAAAAGTGTCAATACTCACGATACGGCACATGGCGAAGGCTTATTACTTGATATGATTCGTTTGGTCAAAACCTGTGGTTTTCATTTGGCAGCGCTCGATATTCGTCAAGAGTCCTCTTATCATAGCGAGGTGATAGCCGATATTTTTGCCAATGCCTCTAATCTGCCAGACTATCAAACATTGGGTGAAACCGAG
>NZ_JBEOPQ010000815.1:0-244 GCF_040310285.1 Pseudomonas sp. HY2-MNA-CIBAN-0224
TGATTTTTATCACCTTTACCATGACAAAAATGCTGAATAATGGCTTATTTAGTTATCATTGGTTTGTGACGCTGCAAAATAACAGCAGTAATCGCTATTATACATACGCTACAATAATCAAAAATTGTCTTCTAAATGAACGCCTTTATACGGATATTATCACTTTATGCTCTCACCACAAGATCAATTGACTGAGCTGGTACGCACGCTTGAGACGCAGCAGCATGTCTTTGCCACTGACCCG
>NZ_JBEOPQ010000816.1:0-244 GCF_040310285.1 Pseudomonas sp. HY2-MNA-CIBAN-0224
GGATAACAGGGTGGTTTGTCAATAGATTTATAAGTTGTCCACAACGAATAATCAAAGTTTATTCGTCGTGTGTGAAACATCTTTGATAATTGAATAATATTTAAAAATATTAAAAATAAATTATTATGATTTCAAATGATGTCTAAGATATTGAATATTAAGGGTTTTTAAATTGTATAAAAAATGAACGATTTTACCTAACCCTTTAAGCTACCTAGGAAAATTCTTGTCAAGTAGTGACTTA
>NZ_JBEOPQ010000817.1:0-244 GCF_040310285.1 Pseudomonas sp. HY2-MNA-CIBAN-0224
GGGTGTAATAATGTTATTGCACCCTTCTTTCCTAGTTAAATTTATAACCAAATGTGAATGATATGAACATTGAAAAGCTTCAAGATTTACAGGCAATTGCCAATGTATTGCATTCTGTACTGACCGTTTATCCCGAGTCGGACTTAATCAATACCTTTAAACAGCAAGATATTGTTGAAAACTGGCCTAAGTTGTTAGTCACAGATCCCGACAATAAAGGATTAACGCACCTAAAAGCTTATAT
>NZ_JBEOPQ010000818.1:0-244 GCF_040310285.1 Pseudomonas sp. HY2-MNA-CIBAN-0224
GTCGTTTAATCAATGATTGCCAGTTTCCTTGGTTGATATTGGTGCCGCGGGTATCAGTTATCAAAGAGTTATATGAGCTGTCTGAGGCTGACCAAGCGCAGTTTTTGCGTGAATCGAGCTGGTTATCAAGCCAATTGGCCAAGACCTTCCAAGCTGATAAAATGAACGTGGCAGCACTCGGCAATCAAGTACCGCAGCTACATTTCCATCATATCGTTCGCTATCAAAACGACATGCAGTGGCC
>NZ_JBEOPQ010000819.1:0-244 GCF_040310285.1 Pseudomonas sp. HY2-MNA-CIBAN-0224
CATCAGGGTTGTCAAGTAATGGTAAACTAATGTGGCCAATGCTGGCATATTGCTCTGTTGATTTACGAGCAAAGTTAGGAATGGTAAATTGAGTTGTTTGTAATTGTTTAAGGCTCTTTATTACGGCATTTAAGATAATTGCTGCGTCATACTGCTTATCGAAATAACATCCAATCAACCCGGGACGGATGATAAACACTTCAGTGTCTAGGTGCTTACTGAACTGACTATTAAAGTGCTGCAT
>NZ_JBEOPQ010000820.1:0-244 GCF_040310285.1 Pseudomonas sp. HY2-MNA-CIBAN-0224
CCCTGACTCTTTATCTAGCGCTGTCAGATTTACTTAGAATCATTGTCACTAGTGACACAATGCTTTTGGTACATTTGCTTCATTTTACCTACGTTCGCCATCATTGACTTCATGGCAGGATCATCCATATTCATTTTGCTATGATCCATTTTTTCCATCATTTTCATGTTTTTTTCCATCTTTTCACAGTTCATGTTATCTTTTTGTGCATGCATCTCTGGAGAATGCGCCATAGCTGAAGTTG
>NZ_JBEOPQ010000821.1:0-244 GCF_040310285.1 Pseudomonas sp. HY2-MNA-CIBAN-0224
TTTTAATAGATCACTTCTGGTTTATTCTATGCAGTTATAAATCGCGCTGCTGAGCGTTAGATCAAACAATAGGCGGCATGGCCGGAAATAGATTGATGCAAGAACAATATAATCCCTCAGAAATTGAAGCCTTAGTGCAAAAGCACTGGCACGAACATAAAACCTTTGAAGTCACTGAAGATGAAAGCAAAGAGAAATTCTATTGTCTTTCAATGTTTCCGTATCCTTCAGGTCGTCTCCACAT
>NZ_JBEOPQ010000822.1:0-244 GCF_040310285.1 Pseudomonas sp. HY2-MNA-CIBAN-0224
CCCTTTACACCAATCCGCCAGCTGTCAATACTGCTTATCGTTATCCTGACGTACAACGTCAAGCACCTAGGGCATTACCCGCGTTTTTGTCCGGTAATTATGACAATGTCGATAGTGAGTATTTACCGTTACTCAGCAGTGCTGAGATGCAAAGCAACAGGGCGGCGCGTGAGGTGGTAAGTACCGCGCGCAAAATGGCACTGAACGAGCGCGCGATTGTTCAAGGCGGCTGTTGGGATTATCT
>NZ_JBEOPQ010000823.1:0-244 GCF_040310285.1 Pseudomonas sp. HY2-MNA-CIBAN-0224
GTTCATGACTACTTTCAATAACTGTTATAATGTACTGTAAGTCATTTTTTAAGAATATAAGTTCATAATCATCTTTATTAATAGGCGATAAGGTATAACCTAAAATATTTTTGATTTCATCATTATTGAGATCTTTATCACCAAAATCAGCCTCAATTTTTTCAGGTATAAACATTTTGGGTCCTAGACTGACCTCTAAATTGCCTCCTAGATATGTGACACTTAAAGGTAGCAATCTGAAGAC
>NZ_JBEOPQ010000824.1:0-244 GCF_040310285.1 Pseudomonas sp. HY2-MNA-CIBAN-0224
ATTCACAATCCCTTCAGCGTGCAAATTACCACGATCCCCATAAACAAAAACCCCGTATCGGGGTTTACTTTAACTTATCAAGACGGAAATATCCTTGATTTTTGGCACTAGGCATTAATCTCCGCAGAACAGTGGGCATCATTAATCAATTGTCCTTTTCACCCACTGGATAAAAGTAAGTTAAGTTTCCCTGTGTTTGCACAGGGTATCAGCGCTGTGACTACCTTCAAGAGTAACCAAGTAC
>NZ_JBEOPQ010000825.1:0-243 GCF_040310285.1 Pseudomonas sp. HY2-MNA-CIBAN-0224
GCGTGGTAGCGGGTACGGCGAAAACCGGTGTCGCCCTGACGGAACAGACTGACCAGACCATGGACATAGCGCACCGGTGTTTCGCCGCGCCACACCGTGAACAGCGCGCCCAAATCAAGGACACGATTAAAGTCCACCGCCGGGTCGTGGCTGACCAGGTCCAGGTTTAATTTGAAGGGTTGCGACAAGCCTTCTTCGAGCTTGAACTCGACCACCTCAAAGGCATCGCCTTGCAGGGGCTCG
>NZ_JBEOPQ010000826.1:0-243 GCF_040310285.1 Pseudomonas sp. HY2-MNA-CIBAN-0224
GTCTTGGTTGAATCCGCAAGGACTCTCGCAAGTGGCTATCGCACGTTTTGGTATTCCTGCTAGCTCGCCATTTATCGTCGAGTCAAAATCACTTAAGCTGTATTTGAACAGTATCAACTTTACCGAATTCCCTAGTTGGGAAGCTGTGCAAACGCTGATTGCTAAAGACTTATCGGCATGCGTACAAGCAGAAGTGCAAGTTGAGCTGTTTGGCTTGGATGATAATCTTTATAATAAGACATC
>NZ_JBEOPQ010000827.1:0-243 GCF_040310285.1 Pseudomonas sp. HY2-MNA-CIBAN-0224
GTCAAGATGTGGTCAACCTACCTGAAGGTACGATAGGCTTTGTCCATATCACAGGGTTTTTATGTATTTCAGTCGTTAGCTTCGCTATGGCAAAAGTCGGTGCCAAGCTTGCCCATGTATTACCTGCGCTGACGCTTAAGCGTGCCTTTGGCATATTGTTATTATTTGCTGGTGGTCAGTTATTGTTAAGTGGGATTGGGGTGATTTAAGTTACTTCTTATCAATCGCATCTAGCCCCAAACG
>NZ_JBEOPQ010000828.1:0-243 GCF_040310285.1 Pseudomonas sp. HY2-MNA-CIBAN-0224
CGGTACAATTCGTCCTTGATGAATATCAAAAAGTGCAAGATGGCGACAAAAAACTCTCTGATGTCATCACCGGCTTTTTGGATCCTGAGACCGAAGAAGACAAAATAGCGGCTCAAGAAGCCAAAGAAGCGGCGAAAGAAGAGCGCGAGCGCATCAAAGAAGAAAAAGAAAACCCGCCTGTTATCAAGCCAAAAGCCAATGCGAAAGACGATCTCGATGATGACGACGCTGATGATATTGATG
>NZ_JBEOPQ010000829.1:0-243 GCF_040310285.1 Pseudomonas sp. HY2-MNA-CIBAN-0224
TCATCGGGGCTTGGATTATCGCTGGTACCGTCCCTACGATTTTATACTACGGTTTTAGCATTTTTTCCCCTTCATCATTTCTAGTCTCCGTTTGTCTTATCTGCGCCATTATTTCTGTCGCAACCGGTACCTCTTGGGGCACGGTTGGTACAGTCGGTCTTGCTATGATGGGTATTGGGCTAGGCGTGGGACTCCCGCCGTCACTAACGGGCGGCGCTATCGTTTCTGGTGCTTTTTTTGGCG
>NZ_JBEOPQ010000830.1:0-243 GCF_040310285.1 Pseudomonas sp. HY2-MNA-CIBAN-0224
TTTTTGACCGTCGCCACTTGCTGAGCCAGTTTGGCACGGTTGTTGATCAGCGTTTGAATGTCGCAGTCTACGCTATCAATACTGTGGCGCAGCTGATCTAAAAACTCTTTTTCGCTTGAGTTATCGCTTGCGCTGCTTTTATTTAGGTTATCCATTTTTTGCTCTGGTGACTGCTCACTCATTACCGCCCATCCTTTTTCTAATATTATTACTGAGTTTTATAACTGTTAATAATCACTGTTT
>NZ_JBEOPQ010000831.1:0-243 GCF_040310285.1 Pseudomonas sp. HY2-MNA-CIBAN-0224
GGGCAGCGTTATTGGTGACTAAAGACTTAGTCAGTAGTCCAGACCCGATTGATTATCAAGCACTTGGTTTAGGGATTGTCGTATCATTTTTTGCTGCGTACTTATGTATCCATTTCTTTTTAAAGTTTATTAGCAAAATAGGTATGACACCGTTTGTGTTATATCGTCTTGCTCTTGGTGCAGTGTTGCTTGGATTGCTCTATATTTAAGATAAACACTTAATCGACGTTTTTTTGAATCGCG
>NZ_JBEOPQ010000832.1:0-243 GCF_040310285.1 Pseudomonas sp. HY2-MNA-CIBAN-0224
GGATAGCCACTGATAAAAAATAACGGTAGCGAGCTAAAGATTAAAATTTGCAAACTGCGCTCACGTTGCCGGAACCATAGTCCGAGCAAGCAGCCAAGCGTCGCGACGGTCGGACAAAATAATAGCAAGAATAACAAACTGCCAGCCATGTTTTGTCCGCGTGCATAATGATGTAGCTCAAACGCCCAGCCATAATAAAAGCAGCCGATGATAAAGCTTAGCGTGCTGAGCGCAGCAATACGT
>NZ_JBEOPQ010000833.1:0-243 GCF_040310285.1 Pseudomonas sp. HY2-MNA-CIBAN-0224
ATTGAAACTATACTATCATTCGTCAGACTTTCTGTAGGCTCTGTAACAAGTACGGCTATGTACGCACTATAGTATTTGGATGGCGCTCTTGCAGCTATGACTTTTGGTCTAAGCGGAAGGCTATTTAACTTTTTTAGGAGATCTTCATATATTGCATAGGAAGTATTAAATACAACATAAATCAGAACAAACGCTATGCACAGGACTGCTGATAAATATGTCGATGATACTTCTATAGTAGGT
>NZ_JBEOPQ010000834.1:0-243 GCF_040310285.1 Pseudomonas sp. HY2-MNA-CIBAN-0224
CGCCCCGCGCCCCCCCACCGCCGTACAACACCCGCGCCCACCCCTGCTCGAGGCCGTACTCTCGTGCCGTCGGATAGGGGAATACGACAGATGTTTCGACCTCGCCGCCACCCGCCTGGGCGGCCATTTGGGGCTGGTCATTGCCCGTCAGCTGTCTCTTCTACACATGTGACGCTGCAGCGGAGGGTGCGAGGGGGTAGATCTCGGTGGTGGCAGGAGCCTTAAATGCGCGGGGGGGGGGGG
>NZ_JBEOPQ010000835.1:0-242 GCF_040310285.1 Pseudomonas sp. HY2-MNA-CIBAN-0224
CGCCAGGCTTTGACCCATCGCAGTCACAGTGCCACGCACAACGAACGGCTCGAGTTTCTCGGCGATTCCGTTCTGAATTGCGCGGTGGCCGCTCTTTTGTTCCAGCGTTTCGGCAAGCTGGACGAAGGTGACCTGTCGCGCGTACGCGCCAACCTCGTCAAACAGCAGTCGCTGTACGAAATTGCTCAGGCCCTGAATATCTCGGACGGCCTGCGGCTCGGCGAGGGCGAACTGCGCAGCGG
>NZ_JBEOPQ010000836.1:0-242 GCF_040310285.1 Pseudomonas sp. HY2-MNA-CIBAN-0224
GGTGCGGCTTTATTTGCTCATGCGTGCCAACCCATGCAATTTTGCCATCTTTGATACCGATAGCGGCGTTCATTAATTGACCATAAGGGGTGCTATCTTGTTGACTATCGCTATAAATATTAAACCTGTATTGCGCTGAAAAGGTGGCGAGATTGGCATTGATAATAATGTTGTCAAACGATGTCAGAGTGGAATCGTTTATAGGCGTTTGGTCTGTAGAATTTGTCGTATTAGTCATAATG
>NZ_JBEOPQ010000837.1:0-242 GCF_040310285.1 Pseudomonas sp. HY2-MNA-CIBAN-0224
GTTAATGATTGCGCATAGCACTGTATCTGATTGAAATCATTAATCTTATCCTTTATATTCATCGCGCTTAGACTGACTATCCCACCGTTTTATCCCGCTTCTGATGTTTCGCCGACCGCCTGAGTACTGATTTTATATGAATAAACCGCTAGCTTCCGACACCGAACAGGTCAACCGTATTTTTGCGCACCGGATCATTATCTTTGGGCTACTAATATTTTTGGGTCTGAGTGGTTTGCTAC
>NZ_JBEOPQ010000838.1:0-242 GCF_040310285.1 Pseudomonas sp. HY2-MNA-CIBAN-0224
ATGCGCGCCTTTGCTGCACCTTATCTAAAAGACCCGACCCATGACAGCCTTAAAGCTATGGCGACTGAGCTATTGACCAAAATGCCTTATATCAAAGATGCCACCCACGTGGGAACGACAGCAGCCGAAGCCTTTGATATCGGCGCTGGTGTGTGCCAAGACCATACCCATGTATTTTTAGGCTGCTTGAGGGATCAGCATATCCCAGCGCGTTATGTGTCAGGTTATCTATACGATGACAC
>NZ_JBEOPQ010000839.1:0-242 GCF_040310285.1 Pseudomonas sp. HY2-MNA-CIBAN-0224
TTGATGGCCTTTTCTAGCTCGGGACCATTTCGGAAAATACCGACATAGTCCATCATGACCCGCTGCATTTCTTTCTTTAATTGGAAGGGATTCTCTGTGCCGTTACCATCGACTAAATTATCGATCTCGTTTTGTAATTTATCGATAAATTGTTGGGTGAGAGCAGTATCGATTTCTAAGGAATTTTGTTGACAAAAATCCGCTACATATTGGCCGATGATCATGCCACCCACTACGGTTTC
>NZ_JBEOPQ010000840.1:0-242 GCF_040310285.1 Pseudomonas sp. HY2-MNA-CIBAN-0224
GTGATGATGAGCTTTGTCCAGCCTTTTGACCAAAAGATAGCTGAGAAATTTGGAGAGACTATTGATCCAATGATTAAGACCATCATGGTGAATCGTCAGGAAAACTTACAACTTGAGAAGCTTCGAGACTGGCTATTACCTATGCTAATGAATGGTCAGGTGACTGTTAGTTAATGAATGCTAATCTCTTTTAAAGTAACAATTAGGTAGAGGGTTATGGAACTTGTAGCAAATGTTTGGCC
>NZ_JBEOPQ010000841.1:0-242 GCF_040310285.1 Pseudomonas sp. HY2-MNA-CIBAN-0224
GTTATTAATGGCTCGCTCGTATCCGATGCCATTATGTATTTAGCATCGATTGATATTGTGATGGCAGATTGTGACCGTTAGAACGTCTGTAATTATCAGTTAATAAGATGATAAGTTTGTTAGGGTTATAAGCGAATAGCTATAAACCTATGAGTTAAAAAGTAAGACAAGTTCATTAATATGTTATCGCCAAACTGGCACACCAAAACGCTGTTGGCGCGCGATGAGCGCAACCTAAACAG
>NZ_JBEOPQ010000842.1:0-242 GCF_040310285.1 Pseudomonas sp. HY2-MNA-CIBAN-0224
CTGCTAAGCGGGTAACGACAGTACGTTTAAAAGCAAGCGTATTGGTTACTGCGGGGCATTAATCGCTAACTGATCGAATACACCACCATCGCCAAAGTAAGTACTCATGATCTCATCCCACGTACCAAAGGCATCGTTCGGGCGAAAGGTTTCAACCGGTGGTAATTTGTCACCGTTTTTATCAAGGACGCTTTTTACGCTAGGACGTAAGTAAAGGTCAGCGGCCAATTGCTGAGCAGGCT
>NZ_JBEOPQ010000843.1:0-242 GCF_040310285.1 Pseudomonas sp. HY2-MNA-CIBAN-0224
TTATAACACTGTCGCCACCGTCCCTATCTATTTGTTATTATAGGAGGTTATGCCCAGTGTCATGACGCTTGTCCGCGTCAATTATTCGATGGACAAACGATAGCAAATGACAAATAAGGGCAAGTGATAAAGCACATGTTTTATCTTATCAATGAGGCTAAACTCCTTTTTACACAAGGTTTAGCCTGATGCGCTTCATCATAAACACTGCACTAGGTAAATGCATATCAGCACTTTATATT
>NZ_JBEOPQ010000844.1:0-242 GCF_040310285.1 Pseudomonas sp. HY2-MNA-CIBAN-0224
GCAGGGGATATGTATCGCCTCATTATCGATTTTATTCGTAAATGGTGCGGTGTGAGCTTGGCGGTCGAGATGCAGCTGGAATTAGATAAGCAATATATTAGCCCTTTGTCGTTATCTGAGGATGGCTTTGGTGGTTTAGGACGCGGCGGCTTTTTGGTATCGAAGCCTGCGACTCAGCATCATGATGACACCCGCTATGCGTTGCCTATTCAGTAAAGCTTTTATTGCTAATAGATAAATTG
>NZ_JBEOPQ010000845.1:0-242 GCF_040310285.1 Pseudomonas sp. HY2-MNA-CIBAN-0224
GGTTATTACTGCAATCGCTTAAGCGTACTTTTACAATATTCATCCCATCTATGCCCGCTTCATTAGTATCAAAAATACCATTAAAAAAATTGGGGTTGTTATAAGGACTTCCTATTAGCTGAGGATCAGGACTGGTAATACCACCATTGTCATTAAACACAGTACCCGAGAAGGTGTAAGCTTTGGGTGTATTGGTAATCGTACAAGTGATCTCATCACCATAAGTAGCATTAGATAAAGTG
>NZ_JBEOPQ010000846.1:0-241 GCF_040310285.1 Pseudomonas sp. HY2-MNA-CIBAN-0224
GCGCAGCGTCGCGTACTGATCCAGCGCCGTGCGCCGGTCGAGCCCGGTCAGGAATTCGAGCCATTGCCGGACCGGGAAGCGCGGCAGGTCGTCGGGCAGCAGCGGCCCGCGCTTGCCGGTCAGCGTCGTGCGCACCACCTTGCCGAGCAGGCTGCGCACCGGCACGTCCTCGCCGGCGAGCATCACGGGCGCGCACAGCAGGTATTCGGTCATGTCGGTGCCGCGCCGCGTCACCGTGTAT
>NZ_JBEOPQ010000847.1:0-241 GCF_040310285.1 Pseudomonas sp. HY2-MNA-CIBAN-0224
CAAAAAGACTGAGCGGCGGGCTTTACTGTGGGATATTTTAAAGAAACTTGCCGTCTTTGCTGCGCCTTATAAGCTATTGATTGTTGCAACACTGATATTAACGGTACTTGGTTCCTTTACCGCACAGGTCAATGCCTTTGTGCTGCGCTATGCGGTTGATACTTTGACCGAAATTGCTACCCTTGCCGATCCTTGGGACGCGGGTTGGCGAATGCTAGGTATTATTAGTGCGGTGCTATTG
>NZ_JBEOPQ010000848.1:0-241 GCF_040310285.1 Pseudomonas sp. HY2-MNA-CIBAN-0224
GCTTATATGAGCGATCCCACTGATGAGCAGCTGAGCGCGCTTAATATGGCAATGGATCACAAGTCATTTAAAGTGGTCGCTTATGCAGGCGCAGGTAAAACAACGACGCTGAAGCTGATCGGTGAACGCTTACGTGGGCGCGGCTTATATCTAGCCTTTAACAAGGCGATTGCCAACGATGCGCGGCAAAAATTCCCCGGTCACGTGGATTGCCGTACCTTTCACTCACTCGCCTATCGTC
>NZ_JBEOPQ010000849.1:0-241 GCF_040310285.1 Pseudomonas sp. HY2-MNA-CIBAN-0224
GCATTTGGCTCTAAAGAAGGGCTATATTGTGAGTCGCTTAAAGACTACACCCTAGATATGAAAAACCAAATAGAAGGCTTTTTATCGACTTCCGATTCTATAGTCGGTGGGTTGCACGCATTTGTAGAAAATGTGCTGATTAAAACCAAAGCTTGCAGCCCAAGTGCCATTTGCATGCTAGTAAAAGCAAACAGTGAATTTGCCGATAAAGACAGCCATTTATATGAACTGAGTGTAGATT
>NZ_JBEOPQ010000850.1:0-241 GCF_040310285.1 Pseudomonas sp. HY2-MNA-CIBAN-0224
GTCATCGTTAGGCCCAAAATAGCCGCACCGTAAATGAGTGAGTGTGTCACATTGTTACCATCGCCCACATAAGCCAGTTTAGCTTGGCTCACATCATCAAACTGCTCGGCTAACGTTAAAAAGTCAGCAAGTGCTTGGCACGGATGGTACAAGTCTGACAAGGCATTAATAACAGGTACGCTGCCATGTTCAGCTAATTGCTCAATCGTGGTATGCGAGTAGGTTCTAGCCACAATAGCAT
>NZ_JBEOPQ010000851.1:0-241 GCF_040310285.1 Pseudomonas sp. HY2-MNA-CIBAN-0224
TCCTATCTATGCAGGCAACGCAACAGCGACTGTTAAAACATCAGAAGATAAAGTGGTATTGACGGTACGTACGACCGCGTTTGATCCAGTCGCGAGCGAAGGTGGTTCAGCCACCGTCGAAACGATTGACAACGTGCAAGAGTCTGGTAAAGCAAGCTTTGTGAATGAAGAAATGGCGAAATCTGACCGTCCTGAATTGACCTCAGCAAGCATCGTTGTTTCTGGTGGCCGTGCATTGGCC
>NZ_JBEOPQ010000852.1:0-241 GCF_040310285.1 Pseudomonas sp. HY2-MNA-CIBAN-0224
CTAGATAAGCATTGTCGTTCAGTTGCTATCGATGACGCTAGCTGGTTAAGTAAGGCTGCTTTAGAATCAAACCTAGTCCAGTAGCGACGATTGTGAAAGTCAGGCGGAGAAGCATGACTGGGTGCGAAATATAAAGCAGTCTCACCAAACCATAAAATGACGCAGGGATGTATGTGCTCAACGACCATATTGCTAATAGCAAAATTTTGGCTAGACCGTTCTTTTATCGGTACACTAAAGG
>NZ_JBEOPQ010000853.1:0-241 GCF_040310285.1 Pseudomonas sp. HY2-MNA-CIBAN-0224
CTCATTGGCTCAGCAGAGCTTAGATATTGTTATCGACGTGCTGATGCCAACCCATAAAGACATACGCAGTAGCTTAATTTGTCATGAAGGTTTTTCGCTTATTTGCCGCAAAGATCACCCCATACTGCAACAGCTAACCCTGGAACATTACGGTAAAGCGTCACATGCGTTAGTCAGCTTAAAAGACTTTACCATCGACACCGTCGACATGGCATTAGCCACCCAAGGGATCACCCGCAAT
>NZ_JBEOPQ010000854.1:0-241 GCF_040310285.1 Pseudomonas sp. HY2-MNA-CIBAN-0224
GAAGTAGATAGTTTTTTTGCAAAGCAGATTTATAAAGCTCGACTTAAACCTTTTTTAAGAAAAGGGCAGGCAGTGAAAGGTAGGGTTGCATTACCTATCACTTTTACAGCAGCACCATAGAAGGTAATGGAGAGGTTAAACGTGTTTAAACCAAAAAAGCAGTACGCTTAAAACGTACTGCTTTTTTTATTTCTATTTTCTATCTTACAAAATCTTTCAAATTACTATATCTGTTTACTAT
>NZ_JBEOPQ010000855.1:0-241 GCF_040310285.1 Pseudomonas sp. HY2-MNA-CIBAN-0224
TTGTTGAGTAGTGGCAAATAATGCGAGCCTGCGCCCGATGGCAGGGCGGCTTTTACCGCTTCTTCATCAGTCACATCAATACTGTCATCGACAGAAGTGACTTTCTTTAGCTCACTGACCGGAATGTTGGCGGCCGCTGCCAGCCGAGTCAGATCCATATTATCCAGACGTTTTTGCATACGCGCTTGTAACTGTGGACTATTCGGATTGGTAATTTTGATACGTTTAAGCTCATAGTATT
>NZ_JBEOPQ010000856.1:0-241 GCF_040310285.1 Pseudomonas sp. HY2-MNA-CIBAN-0224
CTCGATAGCGGTGGTCTTGCCAACGCCTTCGGTACCTTCAAAGCTAATAAAGCGCCCTTGCATGGGCGCGGTATCTGTAATCTCAGGCGTGGCTTGAGCTGGGCTGCTGTATGCTAAGTTGGCTGCTATAGATGCTGACATACTCTGACCTTATGTCATTGATGAGAATGGGCGTGGCTCTTCGGTACATACTGGCTTATGACGGCGGCGTTTGCGAGCGCTTTTCACGCATCACGCTCAG
>NZ_JBEOPQ010000857.1:0-240 GCF_040310285.1 Pseudomonas sp. HY2-MNA-CIBAN-0224
AGGAGAGGGAACCGATTGGGGGATGCTGAAGATATTCGGTGGCCTGTTTGCTGCGCGACAGCGCGGCGTCGAAGACGCGGCGGCAACTCCTACAGCCAGGTACTTATTTACCCCATTTATGCATTAAAGGTTGACTCACTCGCTCATCACTGTAGAGTGCGCACCACAGACGCGGGATGGAGCAGTCTGGTAGCTCGTCGGGCTCATAACCCGAAGGTCGTCGGTTCAAATCCGGCTCCC
>NZ_JBEOPQ010000858.1:0-240 GCF_040310285.1 Pseudomonas sp. HY2-MNA-CIBAN-0224
GTATATCTCTGAAGATGAGCATGATCATTCACACGAACACTCACACGAAGATCATCATGCTCATCACCACGGTGACTGTGATTGCAGCGATGAGCACGATGTTGATGCCATGGTTACCAATGATAGCGTGAGAGTCGCAGATGTCTTTATTTCGACGGCGGCGGTTGCTGATTATCGTACTGAAGAGGCTGCCCCGCAAAAAATTAAAAAAACCCAAGATGCCATGACGCTGAGCTTGGT
>NZ_JBEOPQ010000859.1:0-240 GCF_040310285.1 Pseudomonas sp. HY2-MNA-CIBAN-0224
CACTAAATGCTTAAGAGTTGTCGCATTAGCGATAAGTCACATTAACAAGGAGATTTTCTCATGGCACATAAAAAAGCTGCCGGTTCAAGCCGTAACGGTCGTGATTCAAACCCAAAAATGCTCGGCGTAAAAATCTTTGGCGGTCAAGCCATCGTTGCCGGTAACATCATCGTTCGTCAACGTGGTACAGAATTCCACGCAGGCGAAGGCGTTGGCATGGGTCGTGACCATACTTTATTT
>NZ_JBEOPQ010000860.1:0-240 GCF_040310285.1 Pseudomonas sp. HY2-MNA-CIBAN-0224
TGAGGTAGATCTTTAGGGCAGTTATCTTGGCAGCCTAACAGTGTCATACAACCGAATACGCCATCTTGATTTCCTATAACATGGTAGAAATCATCCGCGCTGCGGTTGTCTCTGCTATCCATTTCGAAACGGGCAATTTTCATCAGACCTACCGCGCCTACAAAGGTTTCACGCATTTGTTTTGTGGCACATGCGGAGACGCAGACACCACATTCGACACAGCGCTCCAGCTCATAAATC
>NZ_JBEOPQ010000861.1:0-240 GCF_040310285.1 Pseudomonas sp. HY2-MNA-CIBAN-0224
GGTAAAGACCTCGCGGTACGCGTACCTGCTGGCTTAATTCTTTTGGTACCAGGTAAACCTCTCAAATTAAATAACTGGTGTTTTCACACCACTCCTCAAACGCATTTAAACGATCGACGCGGCTTCCAACCACGTGGACAATGTTTGGGTGGCTCATCGGCCATCAATGCTATGATTTACACCCGTGGTAGTGCGCTAGACTATGAACGCTGGGTTGAGCAAGGTTGTAAAGGTTGGGGG
>NZ_JBEOPQ010000862.1:0-240 GCF_040310285.1 Pseudomonas sp. HY2-MNA-CIBAN-0224
ACGAATGACCGCGACGAATACGAGAACTGAGGCCAACCAAAAGGCTTTAATTTGTTTGACATGACTCTGTGCTACGTACTGCGCGCAGCGTAGCAAGCAAGCTATTAATAGGATAATACTGGGAATTTCAATGAAGCCATCTGTCGCCAAAATAAGGCACTCCTGCTTTTTTTTGAAATAAAAAAGTGAGCCCTTGGGCCCACTTCAAACCGTAAATTGTCTCATAAGACCAGATAATTT
>NZ_JBEOPQ010000863.1:0-240 GCF_040310285.1 Pseudomonas sp. HY2-MNA-CIBAN-0224
GGTAATCACGCAGTCAAAGCGCGTGTCTTGATACAGCTCGTGTAACGCCAAATAAACACAATCCGCAGGCGAACCATTGACCGCGATAAACCCCGACGGCAACTGCTGAGTATACAACGGCTGAGAGATGCTCAAGGCGCTACTGCAGCCGCTCTGCTCATTGTTAGGTGCGACCACCTTCACCTCACCAACCTTTGATAAAGCTTGCGCCAGCGCTAACAATCCTGGCGCATGTACCCC
>NZ_JBEOPQ010000864.1:0-240 GCF_040310285.1 Pseudomonas sp. HY2-MNA-CIBAN-0224
GGCGTAAAGCGTGCGCAGGCGGTTTGTTAAGCCAGATGTGAAATCCCCGGGCTCAACCTGGGAATTGCATTTGGAACTGGCGAACTAGAGTCTTGTAGAGGGGGGTAGAATTCCAGGTGTAGCGGTGAAATGCGTAGATATCTGGAGGAATACCGGTGGCGAAGGCGGCCCCCTGGACAAAGACTGACGCTCATGCACGAAAGCGTGGGGAGCAAACAGGATTAGATACCCTGGTAGTCC
>NZ_JBEOPQ010000865.1:0-240 GCF_040310285.1 Pseudomonas sp. HY2-MNA-CIBAN-0224
GTTCAGGACCGACCACGTGCAAGATACCTTGACGCGCATCATTGATAGTAAACTCAGCGATATCAAACTTCGCACAATTCTCATCCAAGGTGAGTACTTGTAAGCGCGATACTTTGTCTTTGATACCAGCCACGCCTTCTGAGCGCTCTTTAGTCACTGTTGGTACATTATGATCGGGACTAGCGATGTTAGCCGACAGACGCCATGGCGCTCTATTGGCCAGCTCCAGACCTTCAAATG
>NZ_JBEOPQ010000866.1:0-240 GCF_040310285.1 Pseudomonas sp. HY2-MNA-CIBAN-0224
ACCTTGATCAATAACCAAAATTTCATCGGCGCTTTCAATGGTGGATAAACGATGGGCAATCACAATCGATGTACGGTTATGTCGAAGATTATCGAGGCCTTTTTGAATCGCTTTTTCAGACTCGGTATCCAAAGCCGATGTGGCTTCATCTAAAATTAACACTGGCGCATCACGTAACATAGCACGAGCAATGGCAAGACGTTGACGTTGACCGCCTGAAAGTAACACCCCGTTTTCACC
>NZ_JBEOPQ010000867.1:0-240 GCF_040310285.1 Pseudomonas sp. HY2-MNA-CIBAN-0224
AGCGATAGGTAATCGGCTGTGCCAGCAGACGGTAATAGCCATAACTGCCATCATGATCCAATTGACGAATGGCTGTGATATAGAGATGACGATAGGTCAATCCGCTCGGCGTATCAAAGCTCAAGGTGAATGCACTACCGATTAAAGCCGTCAACGGTGTGAAAGGGGGATGATGGCGCTCATGGATATAGACGTGTAATAGATAGGTATCAATACCGTGCTGCTCTTGCTGGTGACAGC
>NZ_JBEOPQ010000868.1:0-239 GCF_040310285.1 Pseudomonas sp. HY2-MNA-CIBAN-0224
TGGCTCAACGGCTGTTTTGCCTTGCGCTGCCGCAAACTGACTGACCGCTTGCGTCATCGCTTCAAAGCGGGCAAGGTAATCCGCGGCTAAAGGTTGATAGCCGTAGTTGCTAAAGTCAAAGCGACGAGTGGCAAAGTCATTGTTGTCGCCTTTGTTCTCGCTTGAATCGCGTTCAACCTTAGCGCCATTAACAGCCGGTTGGGCTTGCTGCGTATGTGCTTCGATAGCAGCAATAAAGC
>NZ_JBEOPQ010000869.1:0-239 GCF_040310285.1 Pseudomonas sp. HY2-MNA-CIBAN-0224
ATACCATTGTCTGTTACATCGCCTTTAATCGAGGTATCTGCATCAACACATACCGTCTCATAGACTTTATTGTTTTGCCCTTCTTCTTGGCAGGCAGTTGTATATATAGCTATAAATAGTATAACGACAACTTTATAGATATTTTTTGAGGCGATCATAAATGACTTCTCTTCACTAACATTTTTATCAGGCCACTTTTTATTCATTTCTAGATTGAAAGTTTTTAGTCCTAATTACGT
>NZ_JBEOPQ010000870.1:0-239 GCF_040310285.1 Pseudomonas sp. HY2-MNA-CIBAN-0224
TCACGAGACTTAGTCGTTATCTTACCTTTACCTCGCCAAATACCCTGCATTCCATGCTGACGCATTAAACGCTCTACAGTGCAGCGTGCAGGATGTATACCCTCTGCTTTCAACTGTTTCCAGACTTTACGAGTACCATAACGGCATTTGCTGTCCTGCCAGATACGTTTAATCTCATTAAGATAGAAATCGTCATGCTGACTACGCTGTGAACGCTTCTCCGGATTGTCGTTTAAGTC
>NZ_JBEOPQ010000871.1:0-239 GCF_040310285.1 Pseudomonas sp. HY2-MNA-CIBAN-0224
TTTGCGCTGAGTTCAATCTGCTCACGTAGCGTTGCAATGGCTAACGGCTGATGATGTATGCCATCGCTATCCGTCTTATCTGTCGCAGTAACTTTCGACTTTGCTGATTGCTGTTGTGTAGGTTTTGGATGCAATATCTGATGTAGAGTATCGTACTCACCTGCCAAAACTGCGTGACGTTTTTCATCCTCGCTCAACTCGCGTTGCTGCATGTTCAAGCGTTGTTGTAAATCATGGGC
>NZ_JBEOPQ010000872.1:0-239 GCF_040310285.1 Pseudomonas sp. HY2-MNA-CIBAN-0224
GCGCGACCGTCTGCCGAAACTCGTGTGGCCGGCGGCCGCCGCCAGTGTCGCCGCGACCTGCGCATCGGCGCAGGATCTCGACGTGCTCGACTACACCGGGCCGCAGTTTCTCGCGTTTTACGTCCCGGCCTGCGTTGTCGCGTTGTCGTTGATCGTCGCGTTGCATGCCATCGAATTTCGCATCCGGCGCTGGGGCCGGCGCACGCGCAAGGCTTCGTCCGGGCTGAGCGCCGACGAAG
>NZ_JBEOPQ010000873.1:0-239 GCF_040310285.1 Pseudomonas sp. HY2-MNA-CIBAN-0224
GTGCGCGACTTTGCCTCAGATAACATCAATCAGCTGATTGCGGCAGGTGAACTTGATCTACTCATTACCTTTCCCGAATTTATTCCTGATAATTTATCGTATGTGACGCTGCTTGAAGAGCAACATTTATGCATTACTGGTTGTAAAAACACCTTTGCAACAGAGGCACTAACACTGACACAAATCGCCGCACAGCCGCAACTGGTGGTATCGCCTTCGCGTGCCAACTTGCGTGGCTC
>NZ_JBEOPQ010000874.1:0-239 GCF_040310285.1 Pseudomonas sp. HY2-MNA-CIBAN-0224
GCGTGAACGTGCAATCCTCGAGCGTCAGTGCGACTTGCCCGCGCATCACATAAACGAACTCCTCGCCCGCGTGTGTCGTTATCTCGGACGGCGACTGCCCCGTCGGCATCCTGACGAGAATCGCGTCGAGCTTGCGACCATCCACCAGGTTCGTCAGCCTGGCGAACAGGCTGGCCGAGTTCGCGAACTGGAAGTACTGCATCGCGTTCCTGCGGCACACCGAACGCGCTTCCGTCGGC
>NZ_JBEOPQ010000875.1:0-239 GCF_040310285.1 Pseudomonas sp. HY2-MNA-CIBAN-0224
GACCAATAGATGGTTGCGGTTAAACATCAAATGCTGCGGCGTAATGGTAGCAGCGATATTGTTGCCTTGCGCCAAGACAAAGTCAGCGGCATCACTGGTGGTAATATGCTCTACCACAATCTTTAGTGTTGGGAATTTAACGATAATTTGTGCCAGTACCTCATCTAAAAAACGTTTTTCGCGATCAAAAATATCCACATGGTCTTGCGTCACTTCACCATGTAATAGCAGTGGTAGGT
>NZ_JBEOPQ010000876.1:0-239 GCF_040310285.1 Pseudomonas sp. HY2-MNA-CIBAN-0224
GATTTGGCTGATGCGACCAATGCGATGCTGACCACGCTCGGCAAAGAGACCTACCCTATTGACAGCATACGTAATTGGGTCGGCAATGGCTCAAGAATGCTGGTCGAGCGCGCGATGGTGGGTAAGGTAGAGGTGTTAGAAGGTGAGTTGACGGTCGAGGAAGCTGATCATGCCGAGCAGGTATTTTTTGAGGCTTACAATAATATTAGCGGTAGCAAAACTGTTGCCTACCCATATGT
>NZ_JBEOPQ010000877.1:0-239 GCF_040310285.1 Pseudomonas sp. HY2-MNA-CIBAN-0224
TCATTACTCAGTGATAAAATGATCGCGTTGTTATAAGTCGTTATAATCAGTGCTATTAAACGTTTTTGTATGCTGCGGTTGCGCCATTATTTGCGGATGATGGTGTAGCAACGCGCTCATCGATTTATTGACGGGTATCGCTAATACGCTCACCAATAGCCAATACGATGACAATGCCTAAAATATAAGGCCTAAAATATAGTGTATTAAAATACAGTGTCTAAAATAAAGTATAAGAG
>NZ_JBEOPQ010000878.1:0-239 GCF_040310285.1 Pseudomonas sp. HY2-MNA-CIBAN-0224
GGTCTGCAATCTGCGCTGCCAAATTTTTATCAAAGGGACGGCAGAGCGCGACGAAGCGTGCTTGTATGTCTTTTAAATCCGCTAAGCTGTCGCCAGCAAAGCGCACGGTCAAATGATGACTGGTGTTTGATTGGCGCAATACGCCAAAACCATGAGCGAAATCTAAGCGCACGCCATCAATACAGGTCAGCCGAGTGCCACTCGGTAACAATTGCTTGGCTTGGGCTAAGGTCGTATGC
>NZ_JBEOPQ010000879.1:0-239 GCF_040310285.1 Pseudomonas sp. HY2-MNA-CIBAN-0224
ATATCGGCATCGCTTTTTTAGTTACTTTTTAATAACTTTCAAACCCTAAAATCTTAAATAGTAAAGGATAACTATTATGAATAAACAATCGCAAATGGACACCATTCAATCGATGGTAAAAGACATTAAATACACCATGATGACCACACGCAATGGCGAGAACCATCTGCATTCTTGCCCGATGAATACCACTGAAACCAGTATTGGTGCCAAAGAGATTTGGTTTATCGGCCATAAGC
>NZ_JBEOPQ010000880.1:0-239 GCF_040310285.1 Pseudomonas sp. HY2-MNA-CIBAN-0224
GCTTGATACCTTGGCTGCCTTTCAGACGACGTATTGGATACTGGGTATTTTATCCATTCTCTCAGGATTGTATTTTTTACGTCTCAAACCTGAAGATGGTCGCGGTCTGTATTAGGTCGTGCCCTAAATTCAAAAACTGAAGACACTTGATGTCATAAGACACACTCATAAGTGCTAAACAAAAAAAAGCCAGTAGAGGTTTGAACGATATCAAACCTCTACTGGCTTTTTGATTGATG
>NZ_JBEOPQ010000881.1:0-238 GCF_040310285.1 Pseudomonas sp. HY2-MNA-CIBAN-0224
CCATTAAAACGTTATGATCACAATATTTTTTATGACTTAGCCAACCCATTTAACACCGCTAAATAAATAGCCAGCCAAATTGAGTACACCATGACCAGACGCGACCTTATTACCTTCTTTGCGCTTTCCTTTATGTGGTCGCTCTCATTTATATTTTATCGGGTGGGTGTCCCTGAGTTTGGCTCGTTGGCATTTGCCAGCCTGCGCGTGGTATTTGCTGGACTGACCATGCTTATTT
>NZ_JBEOPQ010000882.1:0-238 GCF_040310285.1 Pseudomonas sp. HY2-MNA-CIBAN-0224
GCATTAATTAACATACGTTTCATGATGACGTGATTCTTCTAAATGAGGTCATCAAACAACACGATTTTTTCTGCATTACGGGCCTGAATTAATCGGTATAACCTCACGGCTAGATCCAGGCAATTAGGTGCTCATTACTGTAAAACGCAGTCACTGCGTGTCGCATCCTATTTATGGCTTATTTTCTAATGTTTACAAAAACAAGGAATTGGTTGACTAACAACCAACCCCATAAATT
>NZ_JBEOPQ010000883.1:0-238 GCF_040310285.1 Pseudomonas sp. HY2-MNA-CIBAN-0224
CGGTCACGCTACAAAAAAGCAGTTTTGAACCGACAACAATGGCTGAACAACTCACGCTACTGACCCTTGATGATTTGCATAATCATGTTAGCGCATTTTACAAAAAGATTTATCTTGAAGGATTAGTTTACGGGGATTGGCTGGTTGAAGAAGCTCAGCTACTCGCCAAGCGTTTGCAGCATTTATTATCTTTGGTAACAAAGCCAAGCGCTGAAGCATCTCGCGAACTTATCAATCT
>NZ_JBEOPQ010000884.1:0-238 GCF_040310285.1 Pseudomonas sp. HY2-MNA-CIBAN-0224
TAATTATCCTGCGCAATTAGAAGCGAAGCTCAAGCAGATGGGCTATACCAATGTGGACGTGGTCAATTCTGGTCTCAGTGGCGAAACCAGTACCGGACTAGTCAATCGTCTCGATTGGGTGAGCCAGACCGAACCTGATATCACGATATTAACTATTGGCGCTAATGATGCGATTCGCGGTCTCGATGTCGCTACTGTTGAAAAAAATATTCGTACGGCGGTCAAGCATCTACAAGAT
>NZ_JBEOPQ010000885.1:0-238 GCF_040310285.1 Pseudomonas sp. HY2-MNA-CIBAN-0224
GCCGACACCAAAGCGGTACTTGATGGTGCGCGTTATATTTTAATGGAGCGCTTTGCCGAAGATGCAGAATTACTGCGTAAAGTTCGTCAGCATTTAGTACCGCAAGCCGTGCTTGAAAGCCGCATGGTCAAAGGTAAAGAAAAAGAAGGCATTAAATTCCGCGATTATTTTGAACACAATGAAGTGATGAGTAAAATCCCATCGCATCGCGCCCTAGCCATGTTGCGTGGTCGTAATG
>NZ_JBEOPQ010000886.1:0-238 GCF_040310285.1 Pseudomonas sp. HY2-MNA-CIBAN-0224
CTATCGTTGAGACCATTCAGCGTGAAGAGCTAGATATTGACCGTGATGGTAATGTGGTTGATCGTGAAGGCAATATTGTCGACCGCGACGGTATCACTGCTGAAGATGTACGCCGCGCCCGTGGCATGTAACTTGTGGCACACAATATACAAAAATGATCACTTGATGCTGAAAACTAGATTCATTAAGTAGATAAGCACCAAATGACTGCTAATAGCAGCTAAATATGTCATTCAGT
>NZ_JBEOPQ010000887.1:0-238 GCF_040310285.1 Pseudomonas sp. HY2-MNA-CIBAN-0224
TTATTGATATTTGCTATCGATATTATCCTATTGAAATATTCAAAACAATTTGGGATTCGCTTTTAAACTCGATATCTGCTGGACTTATTAAATTTGTCGTTTCTGAAGATATTAGACAGGAAATTTACGGTCGAGTAGCGCTTTTCGATGGGTATTCACCTATAGTTTTGGATGATTTTTTCAAATCATTCAACATTGAAGTAATAAGAAAGACGACATATCAAACTCAACTTTTATC
>NZ_JBEOPQ010000888.1:0-238 GCF_040310285.1 Pseudomonas sp. HY2-MNA-CIBAN-0224
GTACTACTGATATCTAATTTTGTTGCTTGCTGTGCCTGCGCAGACAAAGACTACAAAACATTGATATCAGCAATACCATCGCTTTTTTAAGATATTTTGACTATAAAAGATAGACTCTATTCAAAGTTTAGTCTTGTAACATTAAGGTGTTCAGTAAATATCGGTTTATCTGGATTAATACTGTTGGAGGGGTTTGCTAAGCGAAGATAGACTGTATATGTGTTACACAGCCTAGAGC
>NZ_JBEOPQ010000889.1:0-238 GCF_040310285.1 Pseudomonas sp. HY2-MNA-CIBAN-0224
GATATTGATAAAGCATGAAAGGTAAGAATTAGACCGATTATGAAGCGGCTGATAACTTAATTAACGCTATTGTAATCAAAAAAGAACACACAACAAATAATGTATTAACTTATCAGCCATAGCCTATGAAGGTGCGCTTTTATGTCTACAGTAAAACCATGTTATAATAGTGGTATTTATAATATTGATACTTGCACATGAGTTATGCGCTAGAAAAATTGTTACGCAGCCCTTTATC
>NZ_JBEOPQ010000890.1:0-238 GCF_040310285.1 Pseudomonas sp. HY2-MNA-CIBAN-0224
CAACTCGGTGGTCAAATTCAAACTCAAACCGACGGTGCTATAAGCAGAAAAGCACTCAAAAACCACTTTAATCAAATCCAGCTCAGGTTGATCATAACTGATGAGCGTCACCCCAGTCCCAATGACCAATAACGACAGCCACATGATAGAAAAGGCACGACGAATCGAAATCTCAGCGATTTCCCGTTTGAAGACTTCTACTCTCGTCTGCCCACGCGCCAAACTCAAGGTATTTAAT
>NZ_JBEOPQ010000891.1:0-238 GCF_040310285.1 Pseudomonas sp. HY2-MNA-CIBAN-0224
TCAGTATACCGATAGTCTTATTATAAAAGCCTAACATTGTTGGGCTTTTTTTTATGTTTAAAACTTCACTAATACACAAGTTTTTTATACTAGCTGCATTAAGTAGCTTTTCCATTATTGCTATCGCGGCATCGTTTGCGACTACCGATGATTATGATTGGGTGGTTATGGAGAAGCCTCTAGATCCTGCATCTTATAAATATGACTGTAATCATGATTACAAATATGAGACTCATGC
>NZ_JBEOPQ010000892.1:0-238 GCF_040310285.1 Pseudomonas sp. HY2-MNA-CIBAN-0224
GTGCTATGTCTGCCATTTTAAAGGCGACCAATATCAATAAGATATATGATGAAGGCGCGGTTAGTACCCAAGTATTGACAGGCTTGGATTTGACCGTCAATGCTGGCGAGCGCATCGCTATCGTTGGCACCAGTGGCTCAGGAAAAAGCACCTTGCTACACTTGCTGGGCGGATTGGATACGCCAACCAGTGGTGAAGTCTGGCTGCATGGTCAGTTGTTAAACAGCATGAATGAGAC
>NZ_JBEOPQ010000893.1:0-238 GCF_040310285.1 Pseudomonas sp. HY2-MNA-CIBAN-0224
GGTCGCGCACCATCACTTCGATCAGCGCATCGTCCGGAAAGCGCGACAGCGCGAAGCAATAGTCCTGCTCCGCATCGTGACAGTAGATATTGGCGAAGCTTTCGTCGTCGTCGAGGTCGGACGTGGCCGCGCCGACGGTAGCGTGAAGTTCCTTGAGCATCGATTCCTGCTGAACGGTTATTTGTGGGCGTGCATCGTCGTTTCGATTGCAGCCGCGGTGTCGGGCATTGCGTCGGTG
>NZ_JBEOPQ010000894.1:0-238 GCF_040310285.1 Pseudomonas sp. HY2-MNA-CIBAN-0224
CCCATATTGAGGCGACCTATTATAAGTAGATTTTCAGATTTTGCAAGTCATTTGCGGCTTTTTATGGCTTTTATTCGTAATGGGATGGTTTTGATGGGTGAATGGCAGAAATCGACCATAAGAATTGACGAGTTAATGACATTTTATTGTAGGATTGCATAGGTGAGCTTAGATAGGGTTTGTCTAGAGCAACATTTTTTAAAATATAAAAAAATTCTTTATACTTAATGTCTACAGT
>NZ_JBEOPQ010000895.1:0-237 GCF_040310285.1 Pseudomonas sp. HY2-MNA-CIBAN-0224
ACATCAACCACTTGCGCTTTCGATCTCTCGTTAGCGGGAGGCGAATTCTACAGCGTTACACGCTGCTGTCAACACCTTATTTCCTGCTACTTTCAATCGACTTGCTAACCAGGTAATTGACCTAATCAGCAGTACAGCTTTTTACAAAGCTTGTACTTATACAAAAACAAAATCCCTGTCTGCGTGAGCAGACAGGGATTTTGGAATTTAATCTTGACGATGACCTACTCTCACATG
>NZ_JBEOPQ010000896.1:0-237 GCF_040310285.1 Pseudomonas sp. HY2-MNA-CIBAN-0224
GTTATAGTAGTGGCACGATATGAGCAGCAAATATAGTCAGTGAAAAGTAATATCAATACATCACGCACTATATAACAAAATCTATTTTTAGTGATTTACAACAATAATGAGTAAAACAACCATAAGTAAGGAATGATTATGAGCTATACCTTTAACCGCCAATACCCTGCCACTCGCTTGCGCCGCTTGCGTTATAACGATAATGTGCGAGCGATGATTCGCGAAGTAGAGTTACAT
>NZ_JBEOPQ010000897.1:0-237 GCF_040310285.1 Pseudomonas sp. HY2-MNA-CIBAN-0224
CTATCAGTATGTGATAGCACGGCGACAGGTATGTTAGCTTGCTCGGCACGCTTGATAGCGTAGGCGTCTTCACGATTACTAATGACGCCGACGATCTCAATTGGTAGTGCACCTGCTTGCATTGCATCTATTAATACTTGTAGATTGCTACCACTACCTGATACTAAAACGGCAATGCGTAATGGTTTATTGTTGCTAGTTTTGATAGGACTGTCTGACATTAACGGTACACCACGG
>NZ_JBEOPQ010000898.1:0-237 GCF_040310285.1 Pseudomonas sp. HY2-MNA-CIBAN-0224
CCAGTACACCATGCACCGCAGTGTGGTTTGGCGTTACTGGCATAATTGGCCCTTTAAAACCACTTTGCAATAAGTTGCGCATAACTACATAACCAGCGCGGGTTGGCGTGTTAGATGCACCAATAACGGCTACCGAGCTTGGGTTAAAAAACTGACTGATCCGCTTGAGACTCATGGCTTTTCCTATGCTGATTAATCTTTGCTATCTATTATTTCACAATGTACTCTGTTTATATT
>NZ_JBEOPQ010000899.1:0-237 GCF_040310285.1 Pseudomonas sp. HY2-MNA-CIBAN-0224
GACCTGCCTCATTAATAAAGCCGGTTTTTGAGATACCAATTGGATAATCGCCTGAACGGACTAGAGAGCTGGTATTGTTGGCTTTATAAGTACGGTTACCATTTGAGTAATTGGCCACGTAAAAGTCATAACTCTTAGTCGTAGAGAAGCGACGGATTACATCATAGGTACCAGCAGCACGTACCATTTTTACCAAGTCATTTGACGAAGCCACATTACGTTTATCGAGACCCGTTG
>NZ_JBEOPQ010000900.1:0-237 GCF_040310285.1 Pseudomonas sp. HY2-MNA-CIBAN-0224
TCCCAGCCTTCTTTAATTGTTCTGAGTAAAGCAGAAACCTCTTCGAGCATATCCACATCATTAGCCACATTAGCCTCAGATAATCGTCTCAACATATATTCATAAAGTGAGTCTAGATTAGCAGATATTTCGGTGCCAGCATCCATATCTAAGCTACCACTCAGTCCAGCAATAATACTAATTGCTTTACCGATATTTTCTCCTTTTTGCGCATGACTTTTCTGCTGAATGGCATAT
>NZ_JBEOPQ010000901.1:0-237 GCF_040310285.1 Pseudomonas sp. HY2-MNA-CIBAN-0224
GTAAGAGCTATGGCAATACTATTCCGCTATTTGGTGAGCTAAATCCACAAGTTAGCGCTGAAAAGCAGATGCATAAAGCGATCATGAAAATTGTGACCAACTCACAATTGCCAGAAGAGCCAAAAGATCCTGACGATTCTGCTATTTTTGAGATTTATAAAGCCTTTGCCACACCTGCAGAAATTGCTGATATGCGTACGCAATTCGCTGCAGGTATAGGTTGGGGTGATGCCAAGC
>NZ_JBEOPQ010000902.1:0-237 GCF_040310285.1 Pseudomonas sp. HY2-MNA-CIBAN-0224
ACTAAACGCTTACCTGCAACTAAAATCATTACAAAAACGAAGTTATAGCAAAAACTAAACCAATAAACACCCCAGCAATTGTTGTTGCAAAAGCTTATCATCGAGTGGCATATCACTAATAATTTCAACCCGTGTATCTAGCGCATCATCAAGTTCATCGAGCTTTAACTGATTATCCACCATATTCACGCTCAACACCCCATCGCGGGTAATAACAATGGCTTTTAACCTCAGCAC
>NZ_JBEOPQ010000903.1:0-237 GCF_040310285.1 Pseudomonas sp. HY2-MNA-CIBAN-0224
TTGCTTCGTCGTGAGCGCGTGCCAGGTGCAGCCGTCGCCGCGCGCGCTCGGCATCGACGTGCCGGGCTGGGACCCCGAGCGGCCGCTGATCCGCGGCGGCAGCGTGATCGTCGGGCCGCTCGGCGACCCGTTGACGGAGCCGCTGATCGGCGAGGCCGGGCTCGTCACCGCCCGTATCGACACCGACGAGCTCGTGAAGGCGCGCTACGACTTCGACGTCGTCGGCCACTATGCGCG
>NZ_JBEOPQ010000904.1:0-237 GCF_040310285.1 Pseudomonas sp. HY2-MNA-CIBAN-0224
GCATTAATCCTGCTAATAATGACATTTACGAAATGATCTTGATGAAAGTGGCGCGAAGAAATATTTAATGACATTAATGGAATGGTTGCATTGGTTTGTTGAAGTAATTGTATCAACTCACAAACCTTATCTAATGCCCATAACTCTAGCTCGAAAATACAATCGGATAATTCAGCTGCAGCAATAAATTTACGTGGACTAATATAGCCATACTGAGGGTGATACCAACGCATCAAG
>NZ_JBEOPQ010000905.1:0-237 GCF_040310285.1 Pseudomonas sp. HY2-MNA-CIBAN-0224
TGAGTAAACTGCTTGTGCCTAACGTAGGTGAAGTATTGCAAACTGAGGCCTAATTAATAATCTGACCCATATAGATCTCGAGTATATATTTTATCCAAGCTGTCTTCTAGCTCTTCTGAGAGTCGATTGGCTACTATGATATCTGATATGCTCTTAAACGTATCTAAGTCATTCACAATCTCACAGTCTAAGAAACTAGCTTCATCAGACTTGGGTTCATAAACAATAACAGTCGTA
>NZ_JBEOPQ010000906.1:0-236 GCF_040310285.1 Pseudomonas sp. HY2-MNA-CIBAN-0224
GATTTAGCGTTATTACAACACTTTGCTTCGGACGCGTCGCTCAGTAAGCAAAATCAGGCGTTAGTTTATTTCGCCTTGTGTAAAGCCTATGAACAACATCAGCAAATCGATAAAGCCTGTGAGTCGATGTTATTAGCCAATCAAATTATGGCGGTTTATCGGCCATTTAAGCAGCCTTTGTTCGCTAAAATTGTGTTGTCTTTACTTGGACATACTCCGTCGCCACATATTGATAG
>NZ_JBEOPQ010000907.1:0-236 GCF_040310285.1 Pseudomonas sp. HY2-MNA-CIBAN-0224
CTACTTCAACCGTCTAACAAAGCTTGATACGGTTATTAGTCAATCGTCTAAGCCTTACAGCGAACTTGCAACCCATAAAGAATATGTTATTACGCTTAAAGATAAGCATGGCAGAAAGCGTAGTTTTTGGGAAGAGGTAAACGATTAAATCGATGTGATGTTTCACGTGAAACTTCACTAGATAAATCATTATAATAAGTGGACACTAAAATGATTGAAGTTGTGTTGCTGGCTAT
>NZ_JBEOPQ010000908.1:0-236 GCF_040310285.1 Pseudomonas sp. HY2-MNA-CIBAN-0224
CCTCTATACTATGCGGGCTTTTACAGTGTCAGTATTCTCTAACGATCGATATGACTGCAGGCTGACAAACCCTTCATATAAATAAAGAAAAGATAGGCAGACGTTCATGAAAACACCGCATATATTGATGATGGCTGCTGGCACAGGTGGGCACGTATTTCCAGCGCTTGCCGTGGCCGAAGCACTAACCGAGCGCGGTGCTATTATCCATTGGTTAGGGACGCCAAACGGTATGG
>NZ_JBEOPQ010000909.1:0-236 GCF_040310285.1 Pseudomonas sp. HY2-MNA-CIBAN-0224
ATATTGAGGTGGTTTTGAAACTTGATTGGCAGAGTGATAATGAAAGGAGTAAGTAATGTCTTCATCTACAGGTACTACAAAATCTACACCCAATAATAATAAAAAAGTAAAAATTTCTCCTCCTATCGAGTTATTTTTACTATTTTGGGTTGATGAATGGGATAGTGGAACAAAAATGTTTTCTGAGTCAGCACAAACGAGACTAAAAAATATTAAAAAATCAAGCTGGTACAAGT
>NZ_JBEOPQ010000910.1:0-236 GCF_040310285.1 Pseudomonas sp. HY2-MNA-CIBAN-0224
GCTCAAATAGCGCGGTTTTTACGGACTATGAGCTAAATTTATCAGTGATTGAATCACTTTAATGATAACTCTTGCGATAACTTATCGACCAACAATCTCACCTTTGGTGATAAATGACGATTGTGCGGATACAAAGCCCAAATGCCTTCTTTTGGTTGTTGAAAAGGTGCAAGTAATACAACCAATCGCCCCTCAGCAATGGCATCATTGACGTAATATCCCGGTAACTGCACTAT
>NZ_JBEOPQ010000911.1:0-236 GCF_040310285.1 Pseudomonas sp. HY2-MNA-CIBAN-0224
GTTTTAGCTGATTGATCTGGAGCAAGGTGGCCACGTTGGGCTTTCATCTTATCAGCCGTTTGCCACGTGCGAATAATGACTTCTCCCACGCGTCCCATCGCTTGCGAATCACTACTCATCATGGAGATGGCGCCCATATCTTGTAAGATATCTTCAGCGGCAATGGTTTCTTTACGAATGCGGCTTTCTGCAAAAGCCACATCTTCAGCAATGGCTGGGCTTAGATGGTGGCAAAC
>NZ_JBEOPQ010000912.1:0-236 GCF_040310285.1 Pseudomonas sp. HY2-MNA-CIBAN-0224
GTTCTGAATCCACGCGGCAATCGTTAATGATATCTGGTCAATTTGGGCATAAGAGTAGCTAACGCCCATATTGCTAGAGAACTCTCGATCAGCATATTCTATTAACTTATCATTGATTATATCAATCACGGTACTGTGCGGCGGGGCTATTTGGGCGTTCACCCCTTTTGGATAACCCTGTGTCCAAAACTTATCCATAACTTACCTTCCTTGGTAATGAGTTTAAAGAATAAATG
>NZ_JBEOPQ010000913.1:0-236 GCF_040310285.1 Pseudomonas sp. HY2-MNA-CIBAN-0224
TAATACAAGTCATGATACCTATAGGTAAGGTCAAATCAACATCGTGCAAGTTGTTGCCAGATGCGCCTTTTAGCTCAATCGTCATCGGTACTTGTTTGGGTTTCGCTTTACCTTTGACTTCCATATCTATCGTTTTGGCTTTATGACGAATAGTAGGAATCTCGATTCTTTTCTTACCAGACATATATTGTCCAGTCAGTGACTCTTTGTTTGCCATGATGTCATCAACCGTACCC
>NZ_JBEOPQ010000914.1:0-236 GCF_040310285.1 Pseudomonas sp. HY2-MNA-CIBAN-0224
CGGTTACGCGGGTTGCTGGGGGTCCGGTGCGGGGGCCCCTGCCGGCCTTGGGGGCGCGTGTCCTGGGCGCGTGGGGGGGGGGGGGGGCGGGGGGGGGGGGGGGGGGGGGGGGGGGGCGGGGGGGGGGGGGGGGGGGGGGGGGGGGGGGGGGGGGGCGGGGGGGGGGGGGGGGGGGGCGGGCCGGGGGGCGCGGCGCGCGGCCCCCCCGCCGCCGCCCGCCCGCCGGCCCCCCCCCC
>NZ_JBEOPQ010000915.1:0-235 GCF_040310285.1 Pseudomonas sp. HY2-MNA-CIBAN-0224
CCTAAACACCATTCACAAAAAACGATATCAGCTTGTTGTAGTAATACATGGCTTTGTGATTCATTGTGCTTATCATGACCTTGCCACTGATCAATCAAAAACTCGAACTGTCCTGAGGCTTCTAGTTTACTCTGTAATAAAGTAAAGAATTTGAGGTCATGTCCTGCTACTAATATGCGCGTCTTTTTTACAGCTTTTGGTACAGCAGGTATGTCTGCCAGCCATTGTCGTATCT
>NZ_JBEOPQ010000916.1:0-235 GCF_040310285.1 Pseudomonas sp. HY2-MNA-CIBAN-0224
GGGTATTGATGCTGATTAAACGCAGAAATATTAATGCCGAGTATGATGTGGCAGAGCAGCTTTATGGCTTAGCGAAGTCGGTCAATTGGACGGAGCAGTTTAAACTTGAGCAAACCTTTGCCATTCGTCTGTCTGTCGACAAACGCGTCGCTGTCAGCCAGCAGTTTGCCATGCTACGTATCAAAGATGCGATTGCTGATACCTTTAATGAAGTTTATGACAGCCGCCCTAACGT
>NZ_JBEOPQ010000917.1:0-235 GCF_040310285.1 Pseudomonas sp. HY2-MNA-CIBAN-0224
TGTTTGCCCTGCTGGACTGGTCGAGCTAACCAAGTGATTGTAATCTGCCATAAACTGCTTGTTGCGTGCAATACGCCCCAACTGCTTATCACTCAACCCTTCAACCATAAACATATCGCCATTGTCAGAGTTACGCTCAACACGTACTTCTTTTGGTTTTGTCTTCTCTAAAACAATAAAACTAAAACCTATAATCTTACGACCCTTCTTCTTTTGAGTGTAACTAATATTAAGG
>NZ_JBEOPQ010000918.1:0-235 GCF_040310285.1 Pseudomonas sp. HY2-MNA-CIBAN-0224
GCACAAGAAGTCATCACCGAAGACAATATCGAAACCCAAGCAATTGGCCCCTTATGGCAAGCGGCAAGCGGCAGTGCTCAACTCGGTGGTGAGAGTGCGCTGCGTGCAGCACAAAGTGAGCTTGGCTACCGTTTTGCTCTGCCGTGGCTGATGATTATCGCTCCAATGCTCGCCGTCCCACTGGCGCAAGTACGTCCGCGTCAAGGACGTTGGCTGCGTTTGTTTCCTGCCATCT
>NZ_JBEOPQ010000919.1:0-235 GCF_040310285.1 Pseudomonas sp. HY2-MNA-CIBAN-0224
GCTTTTAACATCGCACAAACGATTAAAAAGATGGAAAGAGCTGGTGTGGCCGCCGTACATATCGAAGATCAAATCGCCCAAAAGCGTTGTGGTCATCGCCCTAACAAAGAAATCGTCAGTATCTCAGAAATGGTCGATCGCTTGAAGGCGGCGCTTGATGCCAAAACTGATAGCGACTTTGTCATTATGGCACGTACTGATGCACTTTCTGTTGAAGGACTTGATGCCGCTGTAG
>NZ_JBEOPQ010000920.1:0-235 GCF_040310285.1 Pseudomonas sp. HY2-MNA-CIBAN-0224
GTCTTATTCTGGTGCTTGTCTATGGCATGAGTCTGGCTGCCAAAGGCATTGTTGGTGTCGGATGGAAAAATAGCTGTGCCTATTTCCAACACATAATCGGCGATGGTTTCAATGTAGATTTTACCTGGGGTGTGGCTGAATACGCCGTTATAGCAGCCAAGACAGAGAGGATCACTTTCATCGACCATACCCTTGGCAAACCAAGTGACGGCATAGGGTAGTTGCAACTGATGAC
>NZ_JBEOPQ010000921.1:0-235 GCF_040310285.1 Pseudomonas sp. HY2-MNA-CIBAN-0224
TTTTAGAACCTAGCTTTGAATCCAAGCCTGATTTTGACTGCTTACTAGCGCCGTTATCAACGCTACTGCCTTTATTAACACCAATACTGTCATCATTATGAGCGGTGACAAACTGATGCATGATTTGACTCATGTCCTCAACGAGCAGAGATTTGGCTGTGTCGCTACCCAGTGCACGGCGCAGTTGCTCAGCGGTAGCGGCTCTATCTGTCCAGTTGCTCGCACGCGTCAGCAC
>NZ_JBEOPQ010000922.1:0-235 GCF_040310285.1 Pseudomonas sp. HY2-MNA-CIBAN-0224
GAGTTACTTATACTCCTAATAGGATAGGATATATTGGAGCTGTTTCTAGACAGGAGTCAACATCTGATTTACGTTATTCTTATACCTATACTGGAGATAACAAAGAAGGCATTAAAGTTGATAATCCAACCGCTGTTAGCATATTAAATACTTGGAATTATGTGTGTCTGTTTCAGTTTTCTGAAGTAGCATTACAGGATGTAGGTTGTTATCGCTTTGATGGAACTAAAAATTT
>NZ_JBEOPQ010000923.1:0-234 GCF_040310285.1 Pseudomonas sp. HY2-MNA-CIBAN-0224
TATCGTCTTCTTCGTAGCCTCCCTCAACATTGTTGAACGTGCCAAGTGGTGAAATACGAATACCCACGTGATCAGCATCCCATGCCTCTACGCAAGCATCAATCACGTCCAAGGTTAGACGCGCGCGGTTTTCGCGGCTGCCACCGTACTCATCGTCACGCTGATTGGTATGCTCGGCCCAAAACTGATGCAGCAAATAACCATGCGCGCCATGAATCTCAATACCATCAAACC
>NZ_JBEOPQ010000924.1:0-234 GCF_040310285.1 Pseudomonas sp. HY2-MNA-CIBAN-0224
GTGCAGACGTATTTGTGGGGGTATCTGGCCCGAATGTATTAGGTGCTGACGATGTTAAACTAATGGCTCCGAACCCAGTTATTTTTGCTTGCTCAAACCCAGATCCTGAAATTGACCCTGAATTAGCACACTCAGTACGCGATGATTTGATTATGGCGACAGGGCGCAGTGATTACCCTAACCAAGTTAATAATGTACTTTGTTTCCCGTTCATCTTCCGTGGTGCTTTAGATG
>NZ_JBEOPQ010000925.1:0-234 GCF_040310285.1 Pseudomonas sp. HY2-MNA-CIBAN-0224
CGCTGGTCTCAAGCGACGTGCTACGTTTTGACTTCTCCTATGATAAGCCCGTCACTGCTGCCGAGATTACACGTGTAGAACGTCTCGTTAATGAGCAAATCCAAGCCAATACCCCAGCCCGTATCGAGCATATGTCTATCGATGAAGCGATGAAGCAAGGTGCCATGGCACTGTTTGGTGAGAAGTATGGCAATGACGTTCGCGTGCTTACTATGGGCACCGACAGCATTGTCG
>NZ_JBEOPQ010000926.1:0-234 GCF_040310285.1 Pseudomonas sp. HY2-MNA-CIBAN-0224
GGTTTAAACAACTAGAAAGAACATTAAGTAAACTACATAAACCTATCCTTGCTGATGTTTTGGATGAAAATTTCTATTTGAATGAACATCTTCCTTCAAACAAAAAAAATTTATATATCAGTAACCCTCCTTTCTGTCGGAAAAAAACTAATTATAGTTTCGATTACTTCTTAGAACTAAACTCTAATTCAAGTTTCAAGCAGTTAGATATAGCCTTCTTAGACAAAGTAATGT
>NZ_JBEOPQ010000927.1:0-234 GCF_040310285.1 Pseudomonas sp. HY2-MNA-CIBAN-0224
GGGGCATCCTCTTCGATATCGATATTATCAATCACTTTAGCGACGTTCTGAACGTTACCAATAGCGATAATGGCTTTTTCACGGTCAGCCTGAGTTTTAGCATTACCACTGATTTCGGCAGTATCCGTCGAACCATTATATTTAATTTTTAGGTTACTAATATTGAGATTCTGCTGCTGAATGCGACGCAGCAAAATGTTGGCAACCGATTGCGCTGAAGGCTCGCCACTGGCG
>NZ_JBEOPQ010000928.1:0-234 GCF_040310285.1 Pseudomonas sp. HY2-MNA-CIBAN-0224
ATCTAGAAGATTATGCCGACATCGCGCCCAATGACTGGGTCAATGCTGGTGATATCATCGGCTATGTTGGCGACAGTGGTAATGCCAAAGGCACACCGACCCATGTGCATTATGGTATTTATATCAATGGCAGCGCGGTGAACCCCTACCCACTTTTACAAAAAGATTAGGAGGTATGGGCAGAACGCACATACGCGGCTGGAAATACCGCACTAAAAGTCGAGCCTTTGCCTT
>NZ_JBEOPQ010000929.1:0-234 GCF_040310285.1 Pseudomonas sp. HY2-MNA-CIBAN-0224
GATAAGCGTCGTTAAAATCGGCTGCCACAAATCTTCAGCATAGGGCGGATCGATAAAGACAATATCAAAAGGGCGCGAGACAAGGTGACTTTGCATCAATACTTTCTCTGCGGTGCCATTGATAATCTGATAGGTATCAGCGTCGAGGCGCAACTGCTCAGCGATTTGCTGCAGCATGTCGCTTTGTGCTCGATTCATCTCGATAAAGGTGCAGTGTGCCGCACCACGAGACAG
>NZ_JBEOPQ010000930.1:0-234 GCF_040310285.1 Pseudomonas sp. HY2-MNA-CIBAN-0224
ATGACTGGTATGGCGGATTTTTCTGCCCCTGCCACGGATCTAAGTATGATTTAGCAGGTCGCGTCTTTAGTGGCGTTCCAGCACCGCTTAACTTACCTATCCCAGAATATAACATTGATGGTAACATCTTGACGGTTGGGGAGGCTTAATATGAGTATGGGTAAAAAAATCATGCACTGGGTGGACGCGCGCTTTCCTGCGACCGAAACCTATGAATACCACATGTCCAAGTAC
>NZ_JBEOPQ010000931.1:0-233 GCF_040310285.1 Pseudomonas sp. HY2-MNA-CIBAN-0224
GTATTCATCACGCCATGAGCAAAGCCGATTAGCTGCCAGTCCGCAATCATTCGTGCGGTACGCTCAACCACGGCGGTCAAAAATGCCAACACGGGTGTCTCGCTTTGGCGGCACTTTGGATAGTACGTATCAATCATATAATCGGTAAATTCATTGAGTAAATCAGGGGCGAAGCTGGCAATCCACTCAACGTGACCCAAGCGAATATGACTGTCAGCCACGCGCATCAATGC
>NZ_JBEOPQ010000932.1:0-233 GCF_040310285.1 Pseudomonas sp. HY2-MNA-CIBAN-0224
GTTCAACATTGGTCACCGTTAAGCGTCCATCCAGCGTTGCCGCTTTTATCCAACGTAAAATAGCCGTTTCTTCTTTGATGATTTTTTGCAATTCTTGCTGCATCTCAGTGGTATAAAAGAGATGGCCAATCACCATTCGCGACACTTCAATGTGCTCTTCTGATTGAATGTAGTCCATATCAAAACGCACCAGCTGCTGCAGTTGTTCAGCCAAAGGTTGATGTGAGTTATAC
>NZ_JBEOPQ010000933.1:0-233 GCF_040310285.1 Pseudomonas sp. HY2-MNA-CIBAN-0224
TCTTGATACACCCCATTCTTTTGCCGCTTTCGTCACTGATATGTTCATTGTTCACCTAGTGTTCAAGTACGTTTTTAGAAAGTGTTCAGTACAAATCTCCAGAACGTTCAAGCAACTATGCCATTAACTTATCTATGAGACAAAGAATTATATATCTGACGGCTTTTTTAAGCATAGAGGTATAGGTCTGAAATGTAAATTAGCTGTCTATAATCTACCGTGGTATACTGTAC
>NZ_JBEOPQ010000934.1:0-233 GCF_040310285.1 Pseudomonas sp. HY2-MNA-CIBAN-0224
GTTCATAAGGTCTCTCTTGGTTTTGGTCTGATGCTTGCGCAGTTACTGCGGTTGCTATTAGTATAAAAGATACAAACACTTACCGCACTTCAACCCTATCTTTAGCCTAGCAATAGTAAGCTTAATGCTTCAATTAAAAGTAAGCCAAAGACATTTTTAGTAAGGCTATTTTCATTTAGACCGACTATGTTTGACTATAATAGCGTCATGATAGATGAAGTAGTGTTTAGGCC
>NZ_JBEOPQ010000935.1:0-233 GCF_040310285.1 Pseudomonas sp. HY2-MNA-CIBAN-0224
ATTGTTGGTGGCTAAATTACTGGCAAGCCAAGGTGTGCGTGTAATGTTGCATGGCGACAGCCAAGCTTTACCCCATCGCCGCCATGTTGAATCTTGCTTAGCGGCAGTCAATATTGCTTGTTGTACTACACCACAAAGCGCTAATGCAGCCTTGCTATCCGATAACATTGTTTATGTATGTGCGGGTGATTTAGCACCAGTGTTAGATGAGTGCCGCCAGTTGCATCAAGAAT
>NZ_JBEOPQ010000936.1:0-233 GCF_040310285.1 Pseudomonas sp. HY2-MNA-CIBAN-0224
TTACGAAGGTATTGACGAGCGCTTACTGGCGCAGTATGTCGACTTGGAAGTGTCGTTGGGTGATTACGTATTGACTGGTGGTGAGCTGCCAGCCATGGTGATGATGGATAGTGTGATACGTCGTCTGCCTGATATTATGGGTGATGATCAATCAGCTGAGCAAGACTCGTTCGTCGATGGCTTGCTTGATTGTCCACACTATACCAAGCCGCATGAGTTTGCGGGTATGGCGG
>NZ_JBEOPQ010000937.1:0-233 GCF_040310285.1 Pseudomonas sp. HY2-MNA-CIBAN-0224
GGTCATAGCATCACGAATTTTATCCATAGCATTTTTTTCGATTTGGCGTACACGCTCAGCTGAGATAGAGTAAACCGCTGCCAATTCGTGCAAGGTAGATTTTTGCTCAGACAGCCAGCGCTGCTCAACGATATCGCGTGAACGATCATCGAGGGTATCCATCGCCGCAATCAGTGCTGATGAGTTGTTCTCTTCCCAATCCGATTCTTCTACCATCTCAGCAGGATCGATAC
>NZ_JBEOPQ010000938.1:0-232 GCF_040310285.1 Pseudomonas sp. HY2-MNA-CIBAN-0224
TCCCAGCACCGATGCACAATGACGGCAACTATATTGTCTCATTGGGAAATGTGGTTCGTTGGTTGGCCGTACAAGCCGAAGAGTTAGAAGTCATGATGTTCCCAGGCTTCCCAGCTGATGACATCTTATATAATGACGATGGTTCGGTACGCGGTATCCTGACTGGTGATATGGGTGTGGCGGCCAATGGCGAAGCCAAGCCAAGCTTTGAGCCGGGTTATGAGCTGCTTGC
>NZ_JBEOPQ010000939.1:0-232 GCF_040310285.1 Pseudomonas sp. HY2-MNA-CIBAN-0224
CTTCGTAAAGGGCTTTTGGCAGCGGATAACGAAAGGCCACCGGTGGCATGGTTTGATGGAAGGCGGTATCAAACACGACCACTTGTGGAATATCAGGATAAATAGCTTGTACCGCTTCGATACCCAAGGCGTTGGCAGGGTTGTGTAGCGGTGCCAATACTTTTAGACGCTTTACCTCTTCCAGAACGTGATCGTCCACGCGTACGGCTTCAGAGTATTCACGGCCACCATG
>NZ_JBEOPQ010000940.1:0-232 GCF_040310285.1 Pseudomonas sp. HY2-MNA-CIBAN-0224
AGCCAATGCTGTTAAAGAAGTGGCTGAAGGTATCTTATTAGAAGGCGAACATGAAGAAACCAAGCCTGCGGTTCTTGAGTTCATCGATGAGACTCATGCGCGTTTAACTTTAGAGCAGGGCAAGTACCATCAAGTAAAACGCATGATGGGTTACTTTGGTAATAGAGTGACTGAGCTGCATCGCGCCAGTATTGGTCATATCACTTTAGACGGTTTGGAAAAAGGCGATAGT
>NZ_JBEOPQ010000941.1:0-232 GCF_040310285.1 Pseudomonas sp. HY2-MNA-CIBAN-0224
TTGCCATAGTGCGGAAACCCTGATCCGCTGGCATCACCCTGAATTGGGATTTATCCCGCCTGATGAGTTCATTCGCTTAGCCGAAAATTCAGGTAATATCTCGATGATCAGCGACTGGGTGCTAACGACCACCATTAAACAGCTAGCCCTATGGCAGCAACAAGGTATTTCACTCACGGTGGCGATTAATTTATCAGCCCACGATCTCACTAATCCTCAGCTACCACTAGAC
>NZ_JBEOPQ010000942.1:0-232 GCF_040310285.1 Pseudomonas sp. HY2-MNA-CIBAN-0224
GGTCAACACTTAGGCGAACACATTGCTGAGAAATACGGTTCAACACCGGAGCAAAGTGCTCAAAATCGTCAACGATTAACCCAAATGGGTGCTGATTTAGGCTTTGAATTTAATTTTTCTGATTCATCACGCATTTACAACACGCTACTTGCCCACCAGCTGCTGTATTGGGCTGCAGAGTCAGGTAAGCAAACCGAATTAAAACTGGCTTTATTTAGCAGCTACTTTACTC
>NZ_JBEOPQ010000943.1:0-232 GCF_040310285.1 Pseudomonas sp. HY2-MNA-CIBAN-0224
TGCAAGCACAGAATGTGGTGTTGTCTCAAGATAAAACTCGCCAATATGCTGCCGTGTGTGGTTTTGAATACGATGGAGTGCTGTTGCCGCCAACGTATTTGTATGTCTGGGCATTTCGTTTACATGCGATGATCTTTACCCATAAAGCAGTTACATTTCCGTTACTTGGAATGATCCACTTAAAAAATAGTATCCGTATATTACGCCCGGTGCGAGTCGATGAAACATTGAC
>NZ_JBEOPQ010000944.1:0-232 GCF_040310285.1 Pseudomonas sp. HY2-MNA-CIBAN-0224
CGTGAAAGTAGCGACCACGAAAGCACAGCGTAAATTATTCTTTAATATTCGTAAGTCTAAAAAGCGTTTAGGTTGGTTTAGTGACGCTGAAGTGACCATGGTTGCAGAGAATTTAGGTGTATCGAAAGCTGATGTGACCGAAATGGAATCACGGATGGCAGCCCAAGATCCGGCCTTCGACTTAACCAATGACAGCGATGACGATCATCATGATTTTGCCCCAGCATTATAT
>NZ_JBEOPQ010000945.1:0-232 GCF_040310285.1 Pseudomonas sp. HY2-MNA-CIBAN-0224
TCCCTCAATCGTCAAAAGAGTCATGTTCTTCATCACTATTTAACGCTAGGTTAAGGTAATCGGAGTAACTAACACTATAGTGGATAATATTAGCAGATTATAAATCGACAAATTAACCCTAACCTGTATAATCCGCGGCCTATTTACTTAATATACTCACGTCTGTCTTATTCTCACACGGCTGTTTACTTGCCTTTTGTTGATAAATATTCAGTTAGTACACAGTTGGAAC
>NZ_JBEOPQ010000946.1:0-232 GCF_040310285.1 Pseudomonas sp. HY2-MNA-CIBAN-0224
TGGGCTATCCTATAGTCAGTCCCAAATAAAACGAGTAGAAGGATTACAACGTGGCACTGGTATAAATTTTCCTTGCTCGCTGTGTCTGCGCAGTTTCGATGCTACAAAAAATTTATATCAGTAGCCAGTTTATGACTCTTTATTCATAGAGAGACCAATTAATTAACTAGAATCATTCCACTATAAAAGCATTACTGCGTTAACCTCGCTTGACGTATCAAATATACATCTA
>NZ_JBEOPQ010000947.1:0-232 GCF_040310285.1 Pseudomonas sp. HY2-MNA-CIBAN-0224
GTATACCGAGTTTTGAGTCTACTCATGGAGACCTAGGATATGGAAAGAAAAGCGATCAGTTCAGACCGAAGCATTAGCAGTCATAAGCCTGAAGATAAGAAGTACTTCGTTGCTATCAAAAATCATCCCAAACTCTTCTTAATGGTGCGTCCTACTGGAACCAAATCATGGATGTATCGCTACTACCCACCTTCAAGCCCCAAACAAAGTATTATCTCCATCGGTATATATC
>NZ_JBEOPQ010000948.1:0-232 GCF_040310285.1 Pseudomonas sp. HY2-MNA-CIBAN-0224
AGGCGGGGGGGGGGGGTGTGGGGGGGGTGGTGGGGGGTGGGGGGGTTTGGGGGCGGGTGGGGTGTGGGGGGGGGGGGGCGGGGGGGGGGGGGGGGGGGGGGGGGGGGGGGGGGGGGGGGCCGCGGGGGGGGGGCGGGGGGGGGGGGGGCGGGGGGCGGGGGGGGGGGGGGGGGGCGCGGCGGGGGGGGGGGGGGGCGGGCGGGGGGGGGGGGGGGGCGGGGGGTAGGAGGCG
>NZ_JBEOPQ010000949.1:0-231 GCF_040310285.1 Pseudomonas sp. HY2-MNA-CIBAN-0224
TAGTTATGGAAAACCTTGAAATAGTCCCTTTAGTAAACTCAGTCGTGATTCCCCTTTGCCTATTTTTGATCATGATGGGTATGGGTATGACCCTCATTACCAACGATTTTAAACGTGTTTTAAAATACCCAAAAGCGGTCAGTATTGGCTTGCTCAATCAGCTTATTTTGTTGCCTATTATAGGTTTTGCACTGGCAAATATCATGCCGCTGCGACCTGAATATGCGGTAG
>NZ_JBEOPQ010000950.1:0-231 GCF_040310285.1 Pseudomonas sp. HY2-MNA-CIBAN-0224
TTGTTTCCGTAGTGAAGCCGGCTCACACGGTCGTGATACTCGTGGTCTGATCCGTCAGCATCAGTTTGAAAAAGTCGAGATGGTTAATATCGCTAGCGCTGAGCAATCTGATGAATTGCTTGAAGCAATGACCGAACAAGCCGAATATATCTTGCAGCAGCTCAACTTGCCGTATCGGGTCATGAAGCTGTGTACAGGTGATATGGGCTTCGCTGCCCAAAAGACTTATGA
>NZ_JBEOPQ010000951.1:0-231 GCF_040310285.1 Pseudomonas sp. HY2-MNA-CIBAN-0224
CCCTTATCGTTAAGCACTTAGGATTAAGAAGGAAATAGCACCACATCATCCTCTTCTTGCCAAGGCTGGTACTTTTTCATTGCCTGCAGGAATGATGGATGCGCCAGCCAATCTTGCAACCAGCGCTGTAGATTTGGGTAAGGTAGATCATAAAAAACATCGCGATCCACATGCGCAAACTGACGGACAAAAGGCATGATGCCAATATCGGCAATCGTTATGCTATCGCCT
>NZ_JBEOPQ010000952.1:0-231 GCF_040310285.1 Pseudomonas sp. HY2-MNA-CIBAN-0224
TGCCGATATTGCTCAAGAGAAAAAAGACAAGGGTCTGACTGGACTACAACATGAAGTGACCTTTATGGGTTGGTTGCGTGCTTGTACAGTTAGCTTTTTAGACCTAGCAGAGGGCAATATTTATCAATCAAGCGCTAATCCTGCACTACATCCGGAAGTGCAGCGGCGGCTTATGTGGGACGGTGAGCACAATCCGTATAACATCCTACCTGTCACAGAAGAGCGCAAGGC
>NZ_JBEOPQ010000953.1:0-231 GCF_040310285.1 Pseudomonas sp. HY2-MNA-CIBAN-0224
GCTTAAGTTTTCTGAGTCATAAAACAGTTTATGCTCGCGTCCGCAGCAGACGACCTGTCTTTCAATAAATGCTGGCTGAAAAGTGAGTAATGGTGGAAAACTACCAAAATAACCCACGCCAATATCACTTTCGTTACTCAGCAGCTTCTCCAGCATGCTTTCAGGGCTTTGCACATCGATAGAAAAATGAATGAGTGGATTGTCACGATAGCTAGCAGCCAAGCATTGGCG
>NZ_JBEOPQ010000954.1:0-231 GCF_040310285.1 Pseudomonas sp. HY2-MNA-CIBAN-0224
GGTTACTCCAATCCGATAATTTCTGAGGTGAGATATAAAGAAGACTATAAAGTACGTTCTAAGAAAATAAAAGATTGTAGCGATAAAGAGCTTAGAATTATTAATACACATTTTTCTAAGAATTATGTTTTTTCACCCATAAAAAAGGTGCGTAGTGAAATACTTAACAAAGTTTTTATAGTCAACACTTGTGTTGAATGTGGTTTTGTCATAGATAGAGATGGTCAATAT
>NZ_JBEOPQ010000955.1:0-231 GCF_040310285.1 Pseudomonas sp. HY2-MNA-CIBAN-0224
GATTTTAAGTCAAACGAATACGCTAACTTGTTGGGTGGTAAGTTATACGAGCCATCAGAAGAAAACCCAATGCTTGGTTTCCGTGGTGCTAGCCGCTACGTCTCTGACAACTTCCGCGATTGCTTTGAGCTTGAGTGTAAAGCCCTTAAGCGCGTACGTGACGAGATGGGTCTGACCCACGTCGAGATTATGATTCCATTCGTGCGTACCGTTGATGAAGCCGCTCAAGTG
>NZ_JBEOPQ010000956.1:0-231 GCF_040310285.1 Pseudomonas sp. HY2-MNA-CIBAN-0224
CATCAGGTCCATGTAGCGCGCATCGCCGAGCGCGGGCGCGCGGGTCGGCAGATGTGCGGCCGCGATCACCGCATCGAGGCGCTGCCGCGATGCTTCGTCGAGGAGGCCGAGCCGCACCGACAGGTCGCCCGCCATCACCATCCCGCAGCCGACCGCTTCGCCGTGCAGCCATTCGCCGTAGCCGAGCCCGGCCTCGATCGCATGGCCGAACGTGTGGCCGAAGTTCAGGAT
>NZ_JBEOPQ010000957.1:0-231 GCF_040310285.1 Pseudomonas sp. HY2-MNA-CIBAN-0224
GTGCATACGTTGACCCACGAGCTAAAAAGCCCGTTGACGGCCATTCGTGCCAGTAGCGAGCTGCTAGAGGACGACGGCTTGGATGAAGACGATCGGCAGATGCTTATCCAAACCGTTGGTGAACAAAGTATAAAAATGCAGCAATTAATCGATAGGCTACTGTTACTCGCTAAGATTGAACAACCGACCTTTAAACTGAATCAACAACTTACTCCCTTATTACCGTTGATG
>NZ_JBEOPQ010000958.1:0-231 GCF_040310285.1 Pseudomonas sp. HY2-MNA-CIBAN-0224
GCCTTACGAAGTGCAAGTGGCTGGCGTGCAAAAATACTTGGCGTCATAAGTCATCTAATTAAGGGTTTCTAATGTGAGCAGTAGCCAGCGCTAGTGATAACAATCACATTGTTATCAGCATTTACGGACAATGCTTGTAGCTGGCATTCATTAATGCGATTAAAGGCAGCACAACTGGCTACCTTTAATTTATCGTTTTTTACTTTTATCGTTGCAGCGACTGTTCACTGC
>NZ_JBEOPQ010000959.1:0-231 GCF_040310285.1 Pseudomonas sp. HY2-MNA-CIBAN-0224
TTGCTTGTTTGGGTCAGATAAGATGAACCTTGCTTTGTTTTCAAACAAAAATGATTTTATAGACCTAATGAAATTTAGCAGCCATATCGTATTTATTACTAGTGTTCGTAAGGAGGTATTAAATAATATTATTAATCCTGCTGGCGAATACAGTATTGATGTTATAGAGTTACCTACGCACTATAAAACTAGTGGGAATGATTTGTATATTAACCAAGGTAAGCCTTTACC
>NZ_JBEOPQ010000960.1:0-231 GCF_040310285.1 Pseudomonas sp. HY2-MNA-CIBAN-0224
GGGGTTGCCACTGACGTTAATCGATCAAGACTGCGTATTTGCAGCCGGACAAGTGCAAAATTTGTCCGGTGATATGTACAAGGTGTTTACCCCATTTGCTAAAAAATGGAAAAGTATTGCCAGTCAAAAAGCGATAGTGCCTTTAGCCGCGCCAGCACCTGTTGCTGCAGCGCTGGCATTGCCAGCGGCTATCGAATTTAATTGCCCAACACACAGCAGCGATCAATGGGC
>NZ_JBEOPQ010000961.1:0-231 GCF_040310285.1 Pseudomonas sp. HY2-MNA-CIBAN-0224
TCTGTCAAGTTCTTGGCGACATTATCAGGATGATAGCGTTTTTGTAGCAGACGTAGATGCTGATCGAGACTCTCTTGATTGACATCAAACTGTACCGGCTGCTCAAATAGGGCAAAGAAGTTATCAAACTGGGCTTCTTGAGTAATGTCTGTCATATCATACGCCTTGCTTTTTTTATTTATTTTTAAGGTTTTATCTAGCCTGTGGCTACTTTACTATTTGGTTGGCTGC
>NZ_JBEOPQ010000962.1:0-231 GCF_040310285.1 Pseudomonas sp. HY2-MNA-CIBAN-0224
CTCGTAGGTCAATAGGTTATCTGCCGTTGAAGGAGTCGCATCAGTATGCGGATGATTGTGCGCGACGATTAATTGACCAGCAGCGTGACTCAACGCGTGACGGAGTACGTGCTTGATACAGACCGAGCACGACGAGATGCCACCAGTAAACAGTATTTCAAAGTTTAGCAGATTTAGCGCATTGTCTAAGCAAAGGACGGCAAAGACTTCACGATGCTCACCGCGCAATTG
>NZ_JBEOPQ010000963.1:0-231 GCF_040310285.1 Pseudomonas sp. HY2-MNA-CIBAN-0224
CAAGGGGGTAGGTAGGATTCGGCTGATAGGTTCAAAAGTGGCTTAGATATTGACAATAAATACGGCTTATAGGACAACGATAACGAGCATCATTATCAGCATAAGCAGAGTAGATCAACCTTTAACGTTGCAGTAACGAAAACTTTATTATAACCAACTTTTTAAGCGCTTGGGGAGGCTATCACTTTATTTCATGTGATGATTTGATAAAAGTGTATCGCGAATAAGTAG
>NZ_JBEOPQ010000964.1:0-231 GCF_040310285.1 Pseudomonas sp. HY2-MNA-CIBAN-0224
TTTGGTTACCTGATGTTGTCACTGTTTGTAGGGATTAAACTTTGAGCATTTATTAGGTTTAATTATCTAAGGTTTTGTCATCATCAAAGACTTCTTCATCATCAAAGACTTCTTCATTATCACAGGTTTCTTCATTATCCAAGCTATTAGTCTCGAAATTATTGGTCTCAAGGTCATTAATTTCGGGCTTAATTACTTTAAACGCTCCGTCCACCATATCAGTCAGCAAAG
>NZ_JBEOPQ010000965.1:0-230 GCF_040310285.1 Pseudomonas sp. HY2-MNA-CIBAN-0224
AAAGAACGATCTAATCAAAAGATCAGAAATCAACATTCACCATCGTTTGATGGAATGCTCATTTCTAAGCTTTACGACAGAAAAACCACAGAGTAACTCTGCAGTTATCGTCTTCTACAATGAATCAAGCAATTCGTGTGGGAACTTATGGAACAGCTGATGTCGTCGATTAAGGAGGTGATCCAGCCGCAGGTTCCCCTACGGCTACCTTGTTACGACTTCACCCCAGT
>NZ_JBEOPQ010000966.1:0-230 GCF_040310285.1 Pseudomonas sp. HY2-MNA-CIBAN-0224
GTATTAACACCCGTTTTATATTATCGTTTACGTTGTCAAGTTTGCATAATATTAATATTAAATAGTATTGATGCAAGCTGGCCACGCTTTCAATTCGTTTCCACGTTTACTGTAAGGACTCTCGATGGCATATTCTTATACTGAAAAAAAGCGTATTCGCAAAAGTTTTGCTGAATTGCCCACTGTGATGGACATTCCCTATTTGCTGTCTATTCAAGTAGATTCCTACG
>NZ_JBEOPQ010000967.1:0-230 GCF_040310285.1 Pseudomonas sp. HY2-MNA-CIBAN-0224
TAATCCTGCTGCATCAGCCTGAGTTGGCAGGCGCATCATAGAAGCAAAACCGCCAAATCTTGGCATGTCGTTGCCGCTCAATGGTTGATTGAATTTCATAATTCACATCCTTGTTTTATGTCGTCGAAATAGACAATTTGTTATATATCAATTTTTATATGACTCTGACAATACCTAAATATCGGTAGGCAGACCATGGTAAAATTCAGAAGTAAACTTCTATTTTTTCG
>NZ_JBEOPQ010000968.1:0-230 GCF_040310285.1 Pseudomonas sp. HY2-MNA-CIBAN-0224
CTTCCGTAGTATCGCCTGCAATTTCCAGCCGTCGGAAGCCGAGATTTTCATGCGACTTATATTGAGTGCGATGGTGGTGCTGCTACTCGCCGCTTGTGCGAGCCAGCCTCCTGTCGCCAACAACGCCGCCGATTCGCAGGCGACGTCCAACTACCTCCGTAAATCAGCCACCGCCAAAGAAACTGTCGACGTCGACAAGCAATCCGTCGGCGACCTGACCAGTGCAGACT
>NZ_JBEOPQ010000969.1:0-230 GCF_040310285.1 Pseudomonas sp. HY2-MNA-CIBAN-0224
GTGTTGTTATGAATAACAACCGTTTGACCTGTAGGGCTAACTAACTGGATTTTTAAATCGCCGATATAAGTATGAATAATCCCGATAGACACCGATACCGTTCCTGAATCGCCAGTGCGGTTAACATTTATAGGGCTGACTATGCCAGTAGTATTATTATCTGGAATAGTATAATTACCCGTATTAGTGTAGCTTGCTGGACCTCCAGTGTTACCACCACTCGTATTACG
>NZ_JBEOPQ010000970.1:0-230 GCF_040310285.1 Pseudomonas sp. HY2-MNA-CIBAN-0224
TAGCACCCCTGAGATAATCCCAGGCGTGGTCAATGGTAGCACCACGTGCCAAAAGGTCTGCGTTTTTGAAGCGCCCAAATCCTGCGAAGCGAGTAGCATATCATTACGCAAATCGGTAAATACCGCATATAACGGTAATACCATAAACGGGAATAACAAATACGTTAAGCCGGCTATCACCGCGCCTTGGGTGTATAAAATATCAATAGGGGCATCGATGACGCCTATCG
>NZ_JBEOPQ010000971.1:0-230 GCF_040310285.1 Pseudomonas sp. HY2-MNA-CIBAN-0224
GCTCAAGCGTCACCGCGGGCGGCGTATCGACTGGTACGGGTATTGGTCCATTGTACTTAGACTACGTATTGGGTATCACCAAAGCTTATACCACCCGTGTTGGTAGTGGTCCGTTCCCAACTGAATTGTTCGATGATGTTGGCGCGCATTTAGCTCGAGTTGGTCATGAATTTGGTGCGACGACAGGTCGTGCACGTCGCTGTGGTTGGTTCGATGCCGAAGCCTTGCGC
>NZ_JBEOPQ010000972.1:0-230 GCF_040310285.1 Pseudomonas sp. HY2-MNA-CIBAN-0224
GTTCAATTATTTACCCTCGTTGTCTTCAACCGCACGTCTTATCATTTCTAAGATCGGCTCAATTTCAGAGTACTTTGTTTTATAAGCGGCTTTATTCACCACCAAACGTGTACTGATCGGTGCGATTAACTCTCGCGCCTCAAGACCATTCGCTTTTAAAGTATTACCTGTATCAACAATATCAACAATAAGATCTGCTAAGCCCATAATAGGCGCAAGCTCCATCGCAC
>NZ_JBEOPQ010000973.1:0-230 GCF_040310285.1 Pseudomonas sp. HY2-MNA-CIBAN-0224
GAATAAACACTATCAAACTGTGTCGTTTGCTCTAGCAAATACGAGGTAAAAAACTGTTCTAAGCCATTGATACGGCTGATACCTTCTACAACAGCAAGAGTAAATACTATTTCTATTGCGCCCTCACCATCATGATATTGTACCTGCTGCAACCAACGGCTTTTAATCGGCTTACCATTATCATCAAGGTAGGTAAAACGTCTATTAAATAGGGTTTCTTCAGCTTCTTT
>NZ_JBEOPQ010000974.1:0-230 GCF_040310285.1 Pseudomonas sp. HY2-MNA-CIBAN-0224
GTACAGATTTGTTAAAGACCTCACGTCTTAAAACGCTGTGTTTAATCGTGTATTTATTCCTTAACCGCTCCATTTGTCAAACATAACGTTATCCCTTATGATGAGTGGGTTTGAATGCTTACCAATCTGACCACTCCATGCCCTTACTGCCAGCGGACTATTTATGACCCAGCACTTTATTGTTATTGGCAATCCGATTGCCCACAGCAAATCCCCTGCAATCCATACCC
>NZ_JBEOPQ010000975.1:0-230 GCF_040310285.1 Pseudomonas sp. HY2-MNA-CIBAN-0224
CACCCCGTCGTTCCGGCGGATGACGTCTTGCGCGATCGAGGCGGTAGTGTCGTGGGCGCGGATATGGGTCTTCGAGCCATGTTCAAGGGCAAGGTGTATCGCTTGGCCGAGCTGCTGGCCAGCCTTGAAATCAACGTCCCTGCCCAGCAACCTGTCTCTGATACACAACTGACGCGGCCGACGAGGTTCCGAGGGTGTAGATCAAGGTGGGCGCCGAACCCGGACACCGG
>NZ_JBEOPQ010000976.1:0-230 GCF_040310285.1 Pseudomonas sp. HY2-MNA-CIBAN-0224
TGTGTGCCTTTGCTCTTATCATCAGCCATAATCATCTAAGCCTTTATTAATCGATTTGTCATAAAGAGTAAAAGTAAGAAGTTGGTTAAATTTAGTGTTATCGAATGAACTTCTACTTAATCCAAAACCACTTAATCCAGTGCTAATGCAAGATATTATTGCATAAGGTAGGCTGATGCAAGTATTTTTTAATACACGAATGCAAGAATAACTTGCATTAATCGTTTGAT
>NZ_JBEOPQ010000977.1:0-230 GCF_040310285.1 Pseudomonas sp. HY2-MNA-CIBAN-0224
GCTTTGTGCATCACCAAAGCATTCTTCTACCGCAGCCACGACCGCCCGCGGCAGGTTCTCTTCAAAATCATCGTAGCTGTCATCATCTGAGCTAGTAACCGGCTCATCAGTCAGTGGACGATAGCGAACTTCGACGGGAAAGCTGCGCCCTTCGACATTAAAAATCGGGGCTGGTACGTTACGTTTTAGTTTATTATCATAACGGCTAAAATATTCGCTAAAGCGCTTGG
>NZ_JBEOPQ010000978.1:0-230 GCF_040310285.1 Pseudomonas sp. HY2-MNA-CIBAN-0224
AACATGGCGTGTACGGAGACGTAACTCCCCGTGATCAAGTCGGGAGAAAGTTTTTAATTTAATCGTTATCCACCGACAACTGTAGGAGTGAGATTGTCTCGCGATCTTTTAAAACAATCAAAAGATCGCGAGGCAAGCGCGCTCCTACCCGGGTCGTTTTAACTGGGAGTGATGTTTTATTTCTTAATGGGTTGCAGATGAACTGGGGTTGAATAAGTTGGCGGGTGCCA
>NZ_JBEOPQ010000979.1:0-229 GCF_040310285.1 Pseudomonas sp. HY2-MNA-CIBAN-0224
CATCATCGGTGTGCCGCTGGTGGTTGGTATTTTTATCTTGCAGCAGGAAGCTTTGAGCCTTATCAGCAATTTAATCTATCGTATTAAAGTAGGGTATTTGGATGTGCCTGACTCTGTTAAGGATTTGCCGATTATCGGGCAACAAGTCAAAGATGTGCTGTGGCGCATAAATAAAAATCCTGAAGGAACGCTAGAAGCCTTTCGTATTTGGGTGCAGTCGCATTTATAT
>NZ_JBEOPQ010000980.1:0-229 GCF_040310285.1 Pseudomonas sp. HY2-MNA-CIBAN-0224
GCATTGGAAGCGCCATTAATCACAAAATAGGTAAAGATAATAAAGCCAATACCAAAAGGTACGGCTGAAAACGGAATCATCCAATCCTTAAAAATGGGTATTAATAAATCCTGCATCTCGCGGGTGGTGGCGATGTCCGGTTGCAAGGTGGCGATATAATATAAAGACACACCGACGAACAATGCTCCCATCGACAACCAAAAGTATTTTTTGCGAGCAATCAAACCTT
>NZ_JBEOPQ010000981.1:0-229 GCF_040310285.1 Pseudomonas sp. HY2-MNA-CIBAN-0224
GGGTGTTTTTTGTTAATGAATACCGGTGTCAAAGCTGTCGAGTCAACCCATGGTTTATTAACCACCATTGCTATTGGTACTGATGCAAAAGTGAATTATGCCTTAGAAGGCTCGGTATTTATGGGCGGGGCCGTGATTCAATGGTTGCGTGATGAGCTAGGTCTTATTACCGATGCCTGCGACACTCAATATTTTGCCGACAAAGTGAGTGACACCAATGGCGTGTACT
>NZ_JBEOPQ010000982.1:0-229 GCF_040310285.1 Pseudomonas sp. HY2-MNA-CIBAN-0224
TATCGATGCACTATGGCAAGATAATAATCAAACTGCTGAGACTGATAAAAAAGCCAATGATACTTTTAAAAATTCACTGGCTGATTTGCCGCGACCTTTAGCTCAATTGCCGCTCTACCCTGTCACTGATTATGAGGCTGAATATCCGAGTTGGGAGCTTTATAGTGAAGGCTTGCTGCTCGATCACAACGATGCAAACGTCTTTAATACTGCCTACACTCAGCATAGT
>NZ_JBEOPQ010000983.1:0-229 GCF_040310285.1 Pseudomonas sp. HY2-MNA-CIBAN-0224
GTACCGCCATGACTTCATCATGCTCAACGCGCTCATCCCATTGATAAAAGCTCGCCATGGTCTCAAAGCTTTGTAATAACTCATCAATATCGAGGCGCACAAAACCCATATCATCCATCGAGTCCATCAGATATTCTGCAATCAGCGTGTCCGTCTCGGAGAGACGCTTAAAGTTGAGCTGCCAACGCACATGGTCTTGGATCGTCGCACAAGTGCCACCTTGATAGCT
>NZ_JBEOPQ010000984.1:0-229 GCF_040310285.1 Pseudomonas sp. HY2-MNA-CIBAN-0224
TCGCTAGCCACTTAATCTAGCAAATAACTTCGTCTAAAAATATCTTATGATCTCTCATAACGTCCAATCAATGCTAATGCTATGGTTACGTTACTGCCATTTAATAAGCGCAGCAGTTCATGCTAATAATAGTAGCCACATCTAGGTTGAGGTACCATAGTCGCCATAGCGGCTACGATAACATGCACTACATTTGCCACTATAATGAACAATGTATCATGCTAGAAAT
>NZ_JBEOPQ010000985.1:0-229 GCF_040310285.1 Pseudomonas sp. HY2-MNA-CIBAN-0224
GGCGAAATTGTGGCGTGAGCACTGTGGTTCTGTAGTAAACTGAACGCCATAAAAAGTAAATGACGATCGTCTTACTTTGAGCATTTTTTATAAAAGGTTAGTAAAGCAGATGGATAAGAGAGTAAGTATTCAGTGGTTCCCTGGGCATATGAATAAGGCCCGCAATGAAATCAAAGAAATCATGCCGCAAATGGATGTCGTCATTGAAGTGATTGACGCGCGTATTCCT
>NZ_JBEOPQ010000986.1:0-229 GCF_040310285.1 Pseudomonas sp. HY2-MNA-CIBAN-0224
TGTGTATGCCGCTGGGTTTTATTTGGCCTTTGGGGGGGTTGGTGATGTTCGCCCGCGGCGCGGTGGGGGGGGGGGGTGTTGGGGGGGGGGGGGGGGGGGGGGGGGGGGGGGGGGGGTGGGGGCGGGGGGCGGGGGGCGGGGGGGGCGGGGGCGGGGCGGGGGGGGTGGACTGCGGCGAGGGTGCAGGGGTGGGGCGACAAGTGGGCAAGGGCTAGACTGGCGGCCTGGC
>NZ_JBEOPQ010000987.1:0-218 GCF_040310285.1 Pseudomonas sp. HY2-MNA-CIBAN-0224
TCGGAAAGCTACGCGTACTACAAACCAAACGGATCCTTCTGACAGGGTAGTTCCGCACCCCCTCGGCATACTGGCTGGGCGCCGCTAACTGGCAATTTGACAGTTAGCGGGCACTCAACCTTCCTCCTCCACCAGGATGCCGACATGACCCTATTACACAACAACGCTCACGCCTTGCCCGGTGCCTGCGTATGAAGCGCATGAACATCACCGTCGGG
>NZ_JBEOPQ010000988.1:0-211 GCF_040310285.1 Pseudomonas sp. HY2-MNA-CIBAN-0224
TTGATCTTGATCTAAGAGGCCCCGTTAAACCACGCTGGCCGAACGCAGGTTTTGCGCAGTGGGTAACCCGGCAGGACACCGGGTTAGCCGCGACACGGCCAGGGATGGCCGATCGCGGCGGGCCCACGAAGCAAGGCCTGTGGTGAGGGCATGCCGAGCCACAGCGAGGCACCGAGGGGTTGGGGCAAAAAGCGTTTGGCCACTTTGCGCT
>NZ_JBEOPQ010000989.1:0-205 GCF_040310285.1 Pseudomonas sp. HY2-MNA-CIBAN-0224
AGGGTGATTAGCTCAGCTGGGAGAGCATCTGCCTTACAAGCAGAGGGTCGGCGGTTCGATCCCGTCATCACCCACCACTTCTTGAGTTTCTCGAAAGAGAAGGTCGCTTTTAACGAAGCAACCAACCGACGCGCAGCGGTAGTTCAGTCGGTTAGAATACCGGCCTGTCACGCCGGGGGTCGCGGGTTCGAGTCCCGTCCGCTGC
>NZ_JBEOPQ010000990.1:0-203 GCF_040310285.1 Pseudomonas sp. HY2-MNA-CIBAN-0224
TACGTCGGCCAGCACTACACCTACGACGCCCGCGGCAACCTGCTTGAACGCCTCGACAACGGCAAAAAAGCCCGTTTAACCTGGGACCTCTACGACCGCCTGACCCGCTACGAAGACGACCGCCTCACCGCCGACTTCGCCTACGACGCACTGGGGCGAAGGGTAGCCAAATACTCCAAAGCCCACTGCCCGCCCAGCCCCGG